>JAUUYD010000114.1 GCA_030590585.1 Spirochaeta sp. | reverse complement strand
TCTCCAGACTCAGCAGATAATTTTCATTAACATGAAATTCAGCATATGCTGTATTGTACAGATCGGTACCTTCAGCGAGCTCCTCCGGGAAATTCTTCTCCGCGCCAAGCCTGGCAGCTTCTGCCAAACGATCACCCACTCTGGTTAAAGCCGATCTGGCTTGATACGCTGCAGCCGTAATCCTGATCCATTCATCGGATGCCGCTTTTAAACTCAGCGATTCAGCAGCAAGTCTTTTAGCCTCAACATAATCTCCATCTTCATATGCCGTTTCACTCTGACGCTGCAGTTCCAGCATTTTCTGATATGATTCATTATCATCAAGTGATTGAGACCATAACGGAGCTGCTAAAACCAATGCAGCAGTTATTATCAGCAGGATTTTGTTCATTTATCCATCTCCAACGATTCTTGCCGGGCTTTAGCCGCGTTTGATTCAACATCTGCGACAGCTTTATCAACCTCATCAATGGCTGCCTGAGCCTCTTTACGGGCTTTTTCGGCAGCATTCATCGCAGTTTCATATGCTTCAGCAGCCTGGTCATAAAGCTCCTTAGCCTGCTCATAATCTCCTGCCGCTTCAGCCTTTTCAGCTTTTTCCATGAGGGATGAAGCTGCATCATATTCCACAGGGGCAGCTTTTGGAGCTTTTAGATCTATCGCTGACTGCTGTGCCTCTTCCGCGGAGGCTTTCGATTCCTCCATCGCAGATTTATCAGATGTCTCTTCTACGGCTTCTTCTTCAGGAGCCGAAGCACAGGATGCCAGAAGCAAAGCCAATAACAGAACGGGAATCCAGGATCTTCCAGTTATCATATTCTTTTCCTTTCTACCTCATTTATGAGGGTGTTCAGTATACAAGTATTGTCCTTTATCCATTTACTAACCAGTTTTTTAAAAATATTCGTTCAAAAAGAACTTGCAATCCAGAATGCAAGAGGAATTGTAATAATTCCAAGAACTGTCGAAACAGCAACTACTGTTGCCGCAAAGTCTGCCTTCACACCGTAACGCATCGGGAGAACTGATGAGAATACAGCTGAGGGAAGACTTGACGCCACGAGTACAACAGTACGGCTCAACCCCTCCAGTCCAAAAATCATCGATCCCGCCAAACCGAACAAAAAACCCATACCGATACGTAAGAATAATGCGGAAAAAAGGTGACGGTTAAAATGAAATTTGGTATCCCCCAGGGAAATCCCCAATGCGAGAGCCGCCAGAGGAGGTGCGGCATTCCCGCCAAATTCCAGAGTGGCCAGTAATGGGTATGGCAGCTGGATACCGAAAAATCGAAAGGAGAAACCAAGAAATATAGCCCAGAGGATGGGTGATTTCAGCATTTCTTTGAATCCCTGAAACGTGAACCCACCGGAGACTATGAGTATACCCAATGAAAAGATGTAAATTGTTTGAATCTGATCGAAGATAACAATGAGATTCATTGCAGCCAGTCCACCCCATATCTTCATCATGGGTATCCCCAGGAAACCCGAATTCATAAAGATTACCGGTGGTATGAACTGTCTGGGGTTTATCCTGAAAATCTTTGAATATACATATGAGGTTAGAAGTAATGAGGCAACAACAAAAGAAGTGACCCCGGCCAGATCCAATACCAGGGCCATACGAATATCACTGCTGTACAGCGCTTGAAAAATAAGCATGGGCATCAGGAAATCCACAAGTACCTTTACCAGGGTATCATGTGATAATTCATAGATTCGGGTTAAAAGAAAGCCGCCCCCGGCAATCACAAAGATAGGCAGAAGCAGTATGAAAGTTTGGAGAAACATTTTGACAGTATATTATCAGATTACCGCGTTAATATCCCATTTCATCCCGAATTGCCGTCACCATATCCATCTGTTCTTTCTGCAGTTTGTATTCCGGGGTATCCAGTTCCGCCTTTGCATCAGCCAGAGCCTGACGTTGAGTCTCAATTTCAGATAATTGTTCTTCAGTGTAATCGGAGGTATCCATTTCATCAAATTGTGCCATTCCCTCATCCATTGCCGCTACCATTTGCTCTGCAAGCAGTACTCCGGAACCCTCAATTTGAATCATTGTTATTGCCATCGAAAAGGCGCTGTACTCTTGAAAACTCATATCCGTTTCTTTTTCAACAATTTTCTCAAGGTTTTTCCCCTGAGCAGAAATCTCAAGAGCCGCGGTCATGGCAATCTCAAAAGAGACTTCCGGATAGGCATCATGAAGTTTGGAAATACCTTTGTAAAATGTTCGTATGTCATCCTCTGAGATTTCCAGATTATCAAGATCTATTTCTTCTGAATCCAGGCCCTCTGCCATACTTTGAGCAGTTTCTGAAGCGTTTTTAACAGCATTTACCATCTGTGAAGCCTCGCGGACCTTTCCGCATCCCGAGAAGGTTCCCAATAATAATGCCGGAATCATGATAAAAGTAATGATTGAACTACGCATCGATAAACATCCTTTTAAATTACTGAATATTCTTCTCATTGTAGCACATTAAATCGTTAAACCACTTGCCTCTTTATCTGTAACAAGCTCAAAAAAAAAGTATAATATCACAACGCAGAGAAATTAGAAGGAAGTAATTATGACTTTAGATTCCACAAGCCAATATGTAAAAAACCTCGAAAAAAAATCACAGGAGAATCTGAAAGAGGCGATAGCCAGAATTATAGAGGTAAAAAGAAGAAACGGTAAAATCATGATAGTTACCGGCAGCGGACCGAATATTCATGAGGGTGTCACGACCTTGATTGCCGAACTGATGGGTAAAGGTATTGTTGATAGTATCACAACCAGCTCCGCTGTCGTAGCCCATGAGATGGCCGGCAGTCTGGATAGAGTCAAGAGAATCAATGCTGCAGACCTTGGCTTTGATCCTGAAAGCCACTTTCTCCCCAAAGGCGCCATTTTCGAGCTTTCCATGATGAGTGATGAAGATATGGAAAAAATTGGGAAGGAAATGGTCCTCAAGATGGACATTATTCAAAAAGCTAAGAAAGCCGCTGGTGACATTATCATCAAGGCAGCCGGTAATATGGCTTACCCACTGGGCCTTTACAGTGAGAATCTCAGTAATGAGATTCTCACCATTGCACAGACTTATGGACTTTCTTTTGAAACGGTAGCCGGCTGGGGGGCCGACAGCCGGACTATGCTGGGAATAGGTGCGCAGATGGGAAAACCGGTTTTGGTAACCGTACCCCAACTGATTGGCGGAGGAAATGTCGGATTATCCATTGCCGACAGCATACCGATGTCCCGCCGAAGCGCGCAGATAGCCGCCATGATGGATGAGGCTGATATAATTATCGAGTCAGCTGTGGCGCTCACTCAGGAAATCCATGACGGTCCGTTTGAATGTTATACCGGCCATGGGATATGGGCGGACTGGAACGGATTAAAAACCTGCAGCCTTCGTGGAAAAACACTGATCCGAATCGATATGGACGCTAATCTATTACGAGCGAAAGAGTTTCAAGATGAAAACAAACAAATTCAGACCGCTATCGACAAAGGTCTTCCAAAAACTAAAATAACGGGAATCCCGTTTCGCATGGAAATGTCGGCTTTTGCGCGGCTTGAGGGCAGTATTCCCATCATTGGAGATATCGGTGAAGTCTGGCCGGTTATCGCTGCTGAAACCTCTAAAGCCCTGGGTATTTCCCTTGATTTTATGAGTTACCCCCAGCAGACAGATGAGGGACAGAAAATGAGAGAATGGATTGTTGAAAATGTAAAACCAATTGACCGGGACCGGATTATCGAAAAAATAAAGACCCTGTAAAGCGGCATCCGGGAATATTGAATGATTTAACCAGAAGAGGAAAAAATGAAAACAATCGGAATTATACCGGCACGATACGCATCCACAAGACTCCCGGGGAAACCCCTCAAGGATATTTGCGGAAAACCCATGATTCAGCATGTGTATGAAAGAGCCGGGAAGGCTAAGCTTCTTGATGATATCATAGTTGCAACCGACGACCAGCGTATCGTTGATGTTGTTGAGGGTTTCGGCGGGAAAGCCGTTTTAACATCTGTTGATCATCCGAATGGTTCCAGTCGAGCCGCTGAAGTTGTTGCGAATATGGATGTCGATTTAATCATAAACATACAGGGTGACGAACCTCTGATAAAACCCGAAATGATAGATGAGCTCACTGAAGTCATGATTGATGACAGGACTCTGGATTCAGCCACAATCTGCTACCGGATACAGGAGGAGAATTTTGCCGATCCGAATGTCGTTAAGGTTGTGTGTGACAGGAACGGGTATGCAATGTATTTCAGCCGATCCCTGATTCCCTTTCCACGAAACAAGGAACATCAGAGAGTTTTTGAGCATATCGGGATTTACGCCTACACAAAATCATTTCTTCTGAAATACTGCGAATTGGAGAATACCCCTCTCTCGGAATCTGAATCCCTGGAACAATTGAAGGTTCTTGAACATGGATATAAAATGAAAGTTCCTGAAACACGGTATTCATACGAAGCCCTGAGTATTGATACCCGGGAAGATCTGGAAAAAGCCCGGAAAATCATTGCCGGAAATTAATACGGGAATATCACCTTAGCGTCCCTTCATCTCGGAACTCCCAATCTTCATAAAGATGATGCAGATTTTGCAGATACCAGGGCTGCAGGGCTTTTTCCCTGGTGCCGCCGTTATGGAGGATATGCTGCCGGGGAGTCAGATCCTGATGATCCGGCCGCACAGGAAGAGGCATGGGATCTTCGGAACTGAAAGCCCACTCCAACAGAAGATGTTGTAAATCCCTTTTTATCGGAGATCCTTCCAGCCGGTCCCAGAGGTTGTCCTGTTCATCGGGATCTTCTTCCAGGTTATAGATTTCCCCGTATGGTTTCCCCGGATAATAAACCATCTTGTACGATCCGTGCCGAACCATTCTGCCGAAATAGTTCTCCGAGAATGCGGCCTCCCGGTGCTGCGGCTCATCTTCATCATCATCTGCGATTCGGGATAATACAGGAAGAAGACTCTTCCCCTGAACTTCCTCTCCGTAATCAGCCCCGCCAAGTTCACAGAAGGTGGGAAAAAGGTCAATTGATTCAACAAGATCGTCTATACGTTTTGCTGAGAAAAAACGGGGAGCATGAACGATTAGCGGAACCCGGACACTCTGCTCATAAAAACTTTGTTTATACACCAGACCATGATCCCCGAGAAGATCGCCATGATCGGAAGAATACACCAGGACTGTATTGTCGTAGAGATTCTGTTGCTTCAGCGTTTCTACAATACGTCCCACCCAGTCATCGATAAGGGTACAGGTGGCATAATAATAACTGCGGCTTTTCTGAACCTGCTCTCTGGTGAATTCATCAGTTTTAAAAGGCCATTTCAAACGGGTGTTGATATAATCGTAGGCTTCCCTCGGCTTGTTGTTAAGCTCTCCGGGCCGCATATTAAGCTTTGAAAGATCCACCCCGTCAAACAGGGTGTCATAAGGGGATGGTGGATCATAAGGATTATGAGGGCTTAAGAAAGAAGCGAAGCTGCAAAACGGCTCCCGAACCGTTCGAATATACTCACACACACTTCGGCCCACAAAGGAATCAATGTGAAGGTTGGAGGGCAGCTTCGATTTCACAGCTGTGAGATTCTGCACATAACCCGGATCGGAAAAATCATACAGACGCTCCCTAGACCAGCCGTGACGTTCCAGAAATCTCTGATAATCGTCCGGGCACGAGGTATGAAATTTAGCTTCAGCTATAATCCTTCCGTCGAATCCAAAGTTGTCATACCAGGGTGTCAGGTGCATTTTCCCTATCATCGACGTGGAATAACCCGCCTTTCCCAGTCTTTCGCCGAAACTGACTTCTCCATTTCCGGGGGCATACCAATTGGCCCGCACCCGATGACTGTGAGGATATCGGCCGGTTAACATGCTGTACCGGGATGGGCAGCAAAGAGGGTTCTGCACATAGCAGTTGTCAAATACCACACCGTCCTGTGCCAGGGAATCAATGTGCGGAGTAATCGCGGCTTCACTCCCGTAGCATCCGAGAGAATCCGGACGCTGCTGATCCGTGATTAAAAAGAGAATGTTCGGCTTATTTGCTATCACTTTTCAATTTCAGAGAGGATTCTCTCAACTTCCGCGTATTCCTTATCATTCAGATTCATGGCAGGCATCACCATCCCTCTTGATCCCCGGCCAAAGTACGCGGCTCCGGCTTTTACGGCAGCATTGAGTTTCGAGGAGGGGCACGCGGTGAAGATTTCCCGATATCGGTTTATCTGGCGCTGACAGTCATTCACCTTCTTTGTATTTCCCTGTTCCGCCGCTTTGAACATATCCAGATAATGCTCGATCCGAACATTACTCAACCCTGAAACAATACAATCAGCTCCGAGCAGAAAAGCAGGCGCATCCAGGAGATCTTCACCCATAATCCACTTGAAGCTGTCCGGATACTCACCCAGAAAACCTCTGGAAAAGAACATGAAATCCCCGGAAGAATCCTTGAGGCCGGCGATGTTCTCCACCCGGGATAATTCCAATACTGTTTCAACAGTCATGGGGCTTTGGGTTCTGCCGGGAATGTTGTAAAGGATAAGCGGTACTGATGATTCCTTCGCGAGGGTTTTGAAGTGATCGAGAATCGTCATCTGGTCTTTTTCACCATAATAGGGAGTCACGGCGACAAAATAATCCGGTTCCAGATCTTCCAGCATACGCATCTCATTCACAACCTGTGGTGTCGATGGCTGAAGAGCCGCCATACAGAGAAATTGCCTGCCGTCAGACACGTTCTTAACCGTCTTTAATATCGCCCTTTTTTGCTCTGTGGATAAAAAAGCACCTTCACCTGTAGTACCCCCTACAAAAAAACCATGGGCGCCGGATGATGCCAGGTATTTCGTCTGCTTTGTCAGTAATTCCGGATCCGGTTCACCATTTTCAGAAATAGGTGTAAAGATTGCAGGGATAACCCCTCGCAGTTCATTTTTCATATCAAGCGCTCCTCTCATTACATATTCGCAGTACATCACGAACTCTTTCATCCGATGTACACTTTTGGATTTCCGCCGGAACAACATCACAGGGAGCCAGCTCCCTTGCGATCGCAGCTGCCCCGATGGGCATGTGGTTTCTTAACTGCCCTGCCGGGGATGCCATTCTGCTACTGGCCGATGAGTCTCGGTAAAAACAACACCAGCCCGGGAACGTATGTAATCAGGAAAAGAACACCAATCATGACAAATGTCATGGGGAGACTTTCCTTGATAACCTCATGAAGAGGTGTTTTCGATAGCCCTGACACAATAAATAAAAGTCCGCCCAGC
>JAUUYD010000111.1 GCA_030590585.1 Spirochaeta sp. | reverse complement strand
TGAGACTTTCTGCCCCGGCATCGACAGAAACATGAGCAGTCTGTTTAAATGACTCAGCTCCCGGGAATGATTCATCCAGCCCTATAACCATAGTCACACTCATCGACTCACCGGATTGAAGTTTCTTATTTTTATATTTAATCAATAAGGCACTGTCACCATCGGAAAATGGCAGAAAATCAAAACTTCTGCCTCTTTCAGGTTCAAAATCAGCCCCGTCCTGTTTTATTCTGAGCCAATTAGCCAGGATTAACGATTGCGGTATTGTTGATGAGGTTCCGTCGTTAAAAATTGTAATCGACGGTGAGTCGGTACCTCTGCCGCTTTTTATCCATTTCGGGATTTTAGTTCCTTCATAGAACTGCTCATTCCTTATATAACTGTAATCTGAAAGTTGAAACGGCAATCCTGTAACTTCACCCAGATAAGTATCCAATAGAAGAATTGGAGAAATATTGAGGGTTTCGGTACTGTTGTTAGTGAACACTGCAGTTATCAGGATGTGGGTTTCACGGGATGATAAAACCCAACTGTTCTCAAAAGTAAATGTCCTATTTGAGTATAAGAGCCGATGATTTCCATCCGATTCCCTGTACTCTCTCAACCACCCGCTCTCTGCTGGTGATATGTATTCCCCGTTAATATCCAGAATCCAACCTGAACTCAACAGGTCCTGATCCAGAAGAGGGTAACTATAAGTCTTATCTACTGTTACAGCAGAAACAGTTAAAAGGGAATCACCATTACTGTCATCAATAACAAGACTAAAACCCGAAACAATAACTGTGGATAAGAAGAATACAAACAGCAGAGATATGAAATAAACCGGATTATTGAATTTATTGTGCATCAAAAAGCCCCAAAAGCTCATCAATGTAAGACTCCTGCAGAGTTAACAGCTGCTCTTTTGATTCAAGCAGACGCTTTGTGTAGAGTGCCTCCAGTTCTGAGTGACTGCTGATACTGAGTCTTCCCAGGATGTCGGCCGCGGCCTTTACCAGTTCCGATTCTCTTCTGTAAAAGTCCTCACTGTCCTGCAGGTATTCCTCATGGCTCCACTTGAGAAGATTGAGTAATTCCCGTTCTCTGAAAAGCAGGGAAATTTCACTTCTGCGATATCTGGCTGCTTCTCTTTTAACACTTGCAGGGTATAACGACAGAAGATCGGAGAAAACGACATCAGCTTCTTCCAGCCGTCCGAGACTCATCAACGATTCACCGATCCAGTAATAAGCCGAGGATACAAACACAGAATCCGGGTATCTGATGATGAAATACCCAAAAGCTCTTATGGCATCATCTGCATCAACCTCAAGAAACAGCAATCTCGCCCGCTGATAGTACATTTCCTCAATAAATTGATGTTCTGGAAAGCTATGAATAAAACCGTCTGCGGCACGTGATGCCTCATCATATTGCTCCAGCACAATATCTGCCTTAACAAGCCAATAAAGTACTTCCGGATAAAACGGCAGCATTGAGTTGTCATTTAAAACGTCGCGGAATATTTTTGCCGCTATCTCCGTGTGTCCGCTTTCCAGTTCTCTTAATCCATTGATAACGGCTTCATCATTGACATGTTCCTGAGCCGACAGCATCTGTATGGATATTAAAAAAAGAAATAATATTCGGACGATCCGGTTCATGGCTCTCCCCTACTCTTTTCTTATCGGCGACTTGCAGTAAAAAATCTTGGATTATCCTTCCTTTGGACGACAATCCTGTAAAGTCGCTTTCGGATCCTGAGCATTGAAAAAAGCCGATCCCATGACGGCCACATCAACTCCTGCCGCCCAAACCTCTGATGAATTATCATTTCCGAACCCGCCATCGATGCAAATAAGATATTCACCGGCACCATTCCGGCGAATTTTGTCCAGTTCCCTCACTTTATTCAAGGTTTCCGGTATCAAAGACTGACCACCCCATCCCGGATTGACTGTCATCACCAGAACCTGATCAACAGAAGCCAACAGCTCTACAATTAAAGAAACCGGTGTGGAAGGAACTATGGAAATACCGGCCTTAATTCCATTCTTCCGTATTTCCCCGATAAGTCTATGTGAGTGAACCTCGGCTTCAACGTGAAATGTAAATCTATCAACACCGGCTTTCAGGAAGGCCTCAAGTTTATTTCCGGGGTTCAAAGTCATCAGGTGAGCATCAAGCGGTAATTTGGTTCTACTCCGGATGGAAGCTATCATCTGGGATCCGAAAGTTATTGGCGGAACGAAACATCCATCCATAACATCAAGATGAATCCAGTCTCCTCCAGCCTTTTCAATGAGATTTACAGCTTCACCGATATCAGTGAAATCCGCAGCAAGTACTGATGGTGCAATAACACTCTTTCTATCTGTCATAAAAAGGATTATAGATTGACTTCAGGATACGATCCAAGACCTCACAGTTTATTGACTCTTGGTTTCTCCTTTGGATATACTGATAAAAGGGCCAATGTGTAAAGATGCTGGTAGAAAAAGAGCGTAGCTCCGATATCAATATCCTGAAAACCAGGAGTTATCGTCTCTTTGAAGATGGGGATTTCGCAAATGCCCGGGATCTTCTTGACCAGGCGCATGCTTTGGATTTTGAGAATTTTGAAATTCAATCAGCCCTTCGTGCATGCGGTTACTGGATGCAGAGACAGCAGAGCCTTGAGGCATTAAGCGGTGATGGACCGCGTGGGGACTACCTCCGGAGGCAATGGCGCCGTTATAACAGCAGGTATCGGATCGATTTCAAACATCCATTGGATGAAGGAACGGCCCGGATAAAAAAATGGGTCCATAATGAGGCCCTGGGATATTACCTGAAGCAGGCATCTGAGTCTCCGGACTCCGAAGCTTTGCTGCAAGCCGGCCGCTGCCGAAAGGTGCTGGGCCGGTATGAAGAATGCATCTCGACTCTGGAAATGGCAGTGAGGTCGACGGGGAATAAAGATTCCCGGCTCCTTGCTGAGCTTGCTGATACGTACGCCCTTATTGGCGAGTCACAGCCGGCGAAAGTTCTGATGCGTGAAGCTTTGTTTCTCGATGCCGGAAAGATTGAGCTGGATGAAATTGTTTCTCCGCTTTTTCTCCGTTTGATAGAACGGCTTGGAAGGGAACGGGATATTGCAGATCCTGGTTTTTCTGAATGGCTTCCGGTTTATGGAGCCATTTGGGGTGTCCTGGATGTAAAAAGAGAACTCAGTCCTGTCGAATACGGCAAGCTGAAACAGACAATTTATGCATTGAAAAGCGAGATTGCCGATGGCGATAAACAAGGATGTCTGACACCGAAATTGATCAATCAATATTTAAGATTGATCGACCATTATCAGTTCAGCGGTGCCGGAAGGTCGGCGATTGATGAAGTTCTGATTGAGATCAAACTTTTATCACCGGCAATATACAGAACTTATTTCGAATAAATGGAATACCGTTTTTGAAATTCAATTGGGGAGGCATCATGCCTGAAAAAATTATCGAAAATATCAGTGGAATGCTTAACGAGGAAAAATGGACCAGAGCCACCCTCAATGATTATGCAATAGGAAACTTTCAGGAACTCGATGGTGTTATTGAATCCGTCATTGCCAATGGCGAGCAGGATGAAGTACAGCTCATTTGTGATGAACACCTTGAGCATACGAAAAACAGCATCGTTGCTCTTTATATATCAGGAGTCATTTCATTAAGTAAACAGCAGGTTGACGATACCCATCTGCTCAACCTCATTGGCATATTTGCTGATAACCATAAGTGGAGTGCTGTTGATTATCTTTGCCGCCGCATTTTGGATTTTGGAGAAAATAAAGAAGCTCTTCGAACACTTGCTGAAACTCTTGAACATCTCAATCAGCCGGAAAAGATGCATGAGATATGGGAACGTTTGATAAAAGTTGACTACTCGGAAACAGATATGGTTCGACGCCTCGCCGAAAAACTTGAGGAAAGTGATGATATTGAAGGCGCAATACTTTACTACAGAAAGGCCATCCATAGATACGTAAATAAAAATCAGTTCAGTCAGGTTCGCGATATCTGGCAAAAGCTTGTTGGTCACGGTGTTGATGATTATGAGTTTTTCTTCCTGATAGAGAAAAAAGTTGCCAAATCCATGAGTGTGGAACGGGCCATAAGTCTGCTTGAGGAACTTTATCCTGCTATCAAAGAACGCGAAGAATGGTCCACTGCAATCGAAGTTCTGAAAAGAGTCCTTAATTATGACGGTAGGAATAACTGGGCAAGACAGGAAATTATTGAATGCTATAAGGCACTTTATTCCGAACATAGCCAGATTGATGAATACATCAGATTATCCAACCTCAATCAGAATTGGAGAAATGTCCTTGAGGCAATTGCCGACTTTGAAAAACATATTTCCTTTGATGCCGGCAGCTTTGTCTTCCATAAAACCTGGGGGGTGGGAATCATAAAAGGAATCAAAGGCGATGAAATCACAATCGATTTTGCCAAGAAACGTGCCCATTCCATGTCTTTGAAAATGGCCGTCGGTGCCCTTCAAAGTCTTACGCGAGACCATATCTGGGTTCTTAAAAGTATTCATTCCAAAGATAAACTGAAATTAAAAGTAAAAAAAGATATTCCATGGGCTTTGAAAACGATAATTCGAAGTTTTGACAATGTGGCGGATATGAAAAAAATCAAGGCTGAGCTGGTTCCGACGATACTTACCGCCAGTGAATGGTCAACATGGAGTCCCGAAGCCCGAAAAACCCTGAAAACCGATTCTGTTTTCGGAAATGTACCCGACAAGCTGGATAAGTTTGTAGTCCGTGATAAACCAATGAGTTTTGAAGAAAAAACTTTCAATCAATTCAAAGCAGAAAAAAATATATTCGGTAAAATCCAGGCAGTTCGTGATTTCCTGGATCACAGCGATCCGGCTTCCGAGTTTTTTGCGGAAATGTTTGACTATTTTACCGCATTTCTTAAATCCGGAAATGTTTCAGTTCAGGTTGTTGCAAGTTATCTTTTTGTTACCCACCTGAGTGAAACATATCCATTCCTTAACCCCGGTCTTGATTGGGGCTTTAAAGAACTCTGGGAAGATATTGAAGATGCGATGGAACTGTTCACACAACTTGACGATTCAGAACTTCGTAAGGATTTTCTTTTCGCCGTACACCAGAACGTTGAACAATGGGATGATATTTACTTAACACTGTTCCCAATACAGCTTTCCCGCTCCATGCTTGATGAATTGCTTTCCGCGGGCTTCAAGAATGAAGTGCTGGCCAAGCTTGAACAGATAATTGATCACTTCAGAGAATATAGGGAAGGCCTTATCTGGGTAGCACGTCACTCAGTCGATAGTTCCTGGCTTGTTGATCTTGGTGTGAAAATTGAAAAAATCATGATTAATATGATCAGGCTCCTTGATCTTACTTTCAACGATATTGAAAGTAAAAGAGAGGTGAGCTACAACAGGAAGCTGAACCGTCAGGTTCAAAATTTCCTTTTCAAAGAAAAGCAGCTGGAAACATTTCTCTTAAATGGTGATGAGGTATCTGCAGTCCGGGTGTTTACCCTTCTTGAGGATATCAGCCAGCTGGATCTGGTCTTGAAAAGAGATTTAAAGGCTGAGGTAGAGGAAACATTCCCCGGAATCCATTTCTACGGAGAAAAGAAATCTGCAGAACCTATAGCAGCTTCATCCAGCCGTTATTTTTTCACCATCCCGGCCAGTCTCACAAGCAAACAGAAAGAACTCAAGAATATTGTTGAAGTTGAGATTCCAAAGAACTCCAAGGAAATTGGTGCTGCAATAGAGCTTGGCGACCTCAGTGAAAACGCCGAATACAAGGCCGGTAAGGAAAGACAGGAAAATCTTCAGATCCAGGTTGGTAAGATCAAGGAAGACCTCGAAAGGGTCAGATTGTTCTCTGAAGATGACAGAGAACCGGGCAAGGTTGGATTTGGAACGATTATCACTCTGGATGATCTGGTTGATGAAAAAGAAGAAATATATACTTTACTCGGCCCCTGGGAATCCAATCCATCCGAGAGAATTATTTCATACCTCTCACCATTCGGAAACGCATTTATCGGACAGAAAATCGGAGATTCGCTCGAATTCGAAATTAATGACAGACAATACAAATTCAAGATTAAGGATGTACAACCGGCTGCAATCAACTGAGGCCTGAGGGGGTTATCCCTCAGGAATCAACAATTCATACGGGGCTTTTTTAATTTCCGATTCCTGAGGTCACTTCCCGCCTGACCCTGCCGTCGACACCATCCTCATCAAGTGCGTTGATATTATCCTGTAGAGATTGGATATTATTCCGTCTTATCCCGCGTATTCCGTATACCTGAAGAAGCCAATTGCTGTGGTCCAGCATACGATCGTAAACAGCTGACAGGCCATCCCATTCAGATCTTGATAAATTCCGGCAGGTGAACTCCAGGAAACGACCTTCGTCCTTCTCCCACAGTTCATCCATAACTTCGTTTACCGCATCATTTGTTCCGGATATCTGATGTTCAACCAGTACTGCAAGTGCTGCCAACCTGACATCTGCGGCTTTTTTGTTATCTTTATAGTATTCAAGAAGGAACTCCGTGCTGCTGCTGTCGGTGAAAGTTCCCAGGGATTGCAGGGATGCGATTTTTACATGGTTTACCGGATCGTTGGATGCCTTGTAACGTAAGAGTTCGCTCACACCCTCACGGTCTGAACCGCTGAGCTTTTGAGCGGCAGTGACACGTATCCGCCAGAATGAATCTCTTTTTAACGCTTGAACAAGGATATCAGTAGTATCATGTTCCGGAAACTCGGCCAGACCTGCCAACGCATATGAACGGAGTGTGGCATCATCAGTTTCGTAGAAAATACCTTCAACAATTTCAAAATCTTCACTGCGTCCGATTTTACCGATTGAGATACATGAAAGCCGTCGGTGGCCGGCAGAAGCTTCAGAATCTTCCAGTATATATACCAATTCCTGAGCCGCCTCCTGGTAGCGCAGCTCTCCCAGGGTTACGATAAGAGCGGCCACAAGATTGTCCTCGGCTATCGGGTCTTCTTTTTTCAGCCGCTCAAGAAGCTTTTCAGCTTCATTTGGAACTTCGTCCCGGGATATTTTTCCGATAGCGCGAATTGATGCTGAGGCAATTCGCGAATTTCTGCTCTCGGAGAGAGTATATAATAAAGGTAGAGATTCCATATCTTCCAGATCTGTAATGTATGAAATTGCCGCCTGAACCGATTGAGAATCGAAATCTTCATCCTCAATAACTTTTTCCAGCTCATCTCTGGCAAATACCAGACCCTCTTCATATGAAGTGTCACTCCAAAGTCTGTAAATGCCCTTGATAATTGAGTTATTTCTTGTTTCTTTAATTATGGA
>JAUUYD010000164.1 GCA_030590585.1 Spirochaeta sp. | reverse complement strand
TATTTTCGTCATCTGGAACCCGGGCGGCCTGAACCTCTGGAGGCCGTCTCCCGGCTCATTGCAGCCGGAGCCTCACCCCCTGATACCTTTCGCCTGCTCTCAGGAGGACGCAGTCTCGGATCCAGGAAACTCCTGGGACGAGTGTTGGAAAGATCGGAATTGTACTTCGACGGACGGCTTATCCTGAGCTGGGAGAACTGGAAGGACTGGCGGGAGCTTGGAAGTGTACGGGATTCGGATGTCCTGTATCAGATGATGCTGAGTATCACAGGAGTCGAAGCCGCAGCTGTTATCAGGGAGCAGAACGATGGAAAATGTACCATCGGACTCAGGTCCATAACCAATCTCGACGTGGGGAGCATCGCCCGATTCCTTGGCGGTGGAGGTCATAAAAAGGCCGCAGGATGTACTGTCAGCGGCGATCGTCATGATGTAATTGAACACTTGCTGCAGATTTTTGCCGACCGGCTTGCTTGAGTATCTTAACAAAACGTTAATGAAGAGTTCCACATTCATGTATTGCTTTCCCGGCGAACGTTCAGTAGTTTTACTAACGAACGGTCGTCAACAGAATGAATGAAACCAGGCATGAAATAAAAAAACGGATGATTCTCGATTCGGCATTCAGTATCTGGGGTGCCCGCCGCTATATGAATACATCCCTTTCAGACCTTGCCTCTGCACAGAATATTACAAAACAGGCGCTTTATCATTATTTTCCGAGCAAGGAAAAGATGGAGCAGGCCATGGAAAATAATGCACTGGAGACTTACAATCGCCACGCTGACACTCTTTTCAACCATCTTTCCAAGCTGTCCGGCGATCATTTCATCACAACTTACACCGACAGCAACATAGATTTTGTTACGCAGAATAAACAGCTGTTGGGATTTCTGGCATACCGCTACAGACAGTGCAGTGACGGTCCGAAAATTACCAGAAAACATATGAAGGCTTTCAGCGATATTGCATATAAAAATGCAGGAGTTCCTGAAGTTGGTTTACGCTATCTCAATTCTCTCACTTTCATGAAGATACATGAGGGGGAAAGAAAGAATCCGGCAGCTGATAACTGGGAAGAAATCTGGAACGAAGGATTCGGATCCGGATTTGCCGATAATCGGCCGGATTATGACCAACTACTCAGTGATGCATCAGCTGTTAATTACAGCGTATTCGAAGACGATCCACTGATGCGCGCCGTATTCGATACCGTGATGGAAGAGGCGGGAACGGGGATTTCATTGGGGACAGTAGCCAGAAAAGCCGGCCTCTCAAAGAGCAGTATATACAACTACTGGCCCGGCAAGGATGCCATGCTCAGGGATGTACTCAGCCGACAGATCACCATGTTCAGCCGCCTGTTCGAAGAATTCGCCGCAAAATACAGTAGACCGGAGAATCGTTTTTTTGCGTATCTGGCATTCACCGGCACCTTTTTCAGGCGGACACCGGAGATACTCAATTACCTGCAGCGTGTGATGGCTTACGGCATACAAATACCCCAAAACAAGGACACGATTGAAGAAAGCCTTATTCGACCGATGAGCTCAATACTGGAATCAGGACTGTTAAACCTTCATGGATATGAACCCGGCGAGCTTCTCAGTCTGGTAAACCTCGCCGCTGTCAATGAAATCAAATATCATCTGACCGAATCCTCGGCCAGAATTCGTATCGAACAGGGTCTGAAAGACCTTTATCTGCTCATTATGGGCGGAATATCAGCACTCAGGAGAACAATGTAATGAAAAAAATTCTCATTATCGTCATCGCTTCAGCAATCATCAGCGGAGCCGTCGGAGCCGAATCCTTAACCCTTACTGTCGATAAGGCAGTGGAACTTGCGGTTTCACAGAATCTGGGCCTCAAGCAGGAAGGTATTGATGTCAGAACCAGAGAAAGGGCAAAAGATACGGCATGGAACGCATTTCTTCCATCGATGAGTGCTTCGGCGGGATTTAACGGAACGGCGGGAATCTTTCAGTTTCAGGGTATAACACCCCCAAGCTACAGTGATTCCAGAAATACCTCATTCACAACAGGGTTGAGTTTCACCCTACCGATTAACGCCGCCGTGGGCACCGGAATCAAGAACCTTGTAGCCGATTATGAAGCAGGGCTTATAAGCTACGAGGACGCCCGGAAAAAACTGGAAAGGGATGTACGCAAGCAATTTTACCTCCTTCTGGGCAATCAGGAGAATATCAAGATACAGGAAGGAAATATCGCACTGGCTGAAAAGCGCCTGACTCAGGCCCGGAACAATTTCGAAAACGGCCTGGCTCCGGAACTCGAAGTGCTGTCTGCGGAAGTCACCGTGGCCAATCTTCAGCCTGCATACAATGGCATCGTAGCAGGATACGACAGCCTGATGCTCTTCTTCAAGTTTCTCGTCGGCGAAGACCGAAACGCGGAAATCGTATTGAATGGAAACCTGGAGACCGAACTCTATCATCTCGATTCAGAAGCTCTGATAAACAGTTATATGGCCCGGCGCTTGGATATCCGCGGCCTGGATAAGCAGATTGAAGCTCTTGGGTACGCCAAGAAAACCATGAATCGGAATTTCAACACTCCAACCCTGGCCCTGGGATACAGTTATGGGATCACAGGAATCAATCCTACGGGCGGAGGTATCGATACCTGGAGTGACTCGGGTAAATTGAGCCTCAATCTTCAGTGGAAATTCGATGGTCTCATCCCCGGATCGAGCTCCAATGTCCAGGTAAAGGAGATGCAGGATAAAATTGACGGATTAAGTCTGGCCAAGCAGATGGCTTTCGAAACTGCAGGGATGGAAATCACCAACCTGGTGAACAAACTGGATACATCAAGTAAAACCATTGAAGCCACCACCTCCAGTGTCGAACTGGCAAGAAGGAACTACGAACTCACCGAGGAAGCCTACAACGTGGGTACCCGGGAGCTGCTTGATGTAGAAACCCGGCAGCAGGATTATCTCCAAGCCGTACAGCAGCTACTTTTGGCCAAGTATGAATACATCGCCGGATTGCTGGATCTGGAATATGCCCTGAATGCGCCTATGGATGAATTCCTGGGTCAGTAAGATCGGAGGAGAGATTATGAAAAAGCAAAAGGGCCGCAGGGCATTTGTTGTCATCATCCTGATATTAATAGTGATACTCATCGCCATAGTTGGAATGGGCGTCATGAAAAGAATGAGCGGTACCGATGCAAAAGGTCTGGCTGGTAAATTCAATCTGGGGAAACCTGAAGAATCGGAGGAACAGGAAGAGGTTGTATTCGCGGTAAATACAACCAAAGCGGTAACCGGTCCCATTGCTGATTATTTCGAAATAAACGGCGAAGTCATTTCCTCCAGTTCGGTGGATACCTATGCCGAGACTCAAGGGATATTAGCCAGGCTCTATGTCGGTCTTGGCGATTATGTCCGGACCGGACAAATTATCGCCGAGGTGGATCCTTCCCGCCCCGGGCTCAATTACGCGCTGAGTCCTGTGAAGGCCCGGGTATCCGGTACCATTACAGCCCTTCCTCTGGACCGGGGCGATACGGTAGGCCCGCAGTTACCGGTGGCGACAATCGGCGATCTGAACCGCCTCCAGATAGTAACGGCCATCCCGGAACGATTTATTTCCCGGATTCGAATCGGCATGCCCGCAGAGGTGTACCTGGAAGCCTGGCCCGGTCATGTCATTCCACTTGTTGTCAACGAAATTAACCCTGTTGTAAATTCTGCCAGCCGAACCCTTGGGATAAAGATGGATATCCCCGGAGGTCAGGATAAAGCCAAACCCGGGATGTACGCCGAAATACGCCTTACCACAGACGAAAAGGATGATGTGGTGAAGATTCCCGCGGATACGGTTCTCCGCAGACTTGGAGAGATATTTGTCTATGTTGTTAATGATGAAAGAGCTGAGAAACGTACCGTGGTCCCGGGTATCACCTTGGGCAATGTTGTAGAAATCATTGACGGGCTCGTAGAGGGTGAGAAGGTCGTTTACCAGGGCCAGACACTACTGGAGGACGGCGTAAAAGTTCGCATAGTACGGGAAGTTCAGGTGGTAAACTAAATGAGTATCGCTAAAAGGGTTGTCAACAAACCGACAACCTTCCTGATTCTTTATGCATTGCTTGTCGGGTTGGCACTCTACATACTGCCCCAGGTGCCCGTCGATCTGTTTCCGGAAATATCACCTCCTATACTGGTAATCTTCACCGATTATCCCGGCGCCGGTCCTGAGGAAGTCGAACAGTCGGTAACCCGTCCAATGGAAGGGGCGCTGACAAACGTCAGCAATGTCAAAGCCATCAACTCAACCTCATCGGAAGGAACAAGCACCATAATTCTGGAGTTGAGTTGGGGGCTGGACCTCTCGGAAGCCACTAATGAAGTACGGGACAAACTGGAGTTTGTTAAGGATTTTCTGCCCGAGGATGCCGGAACTCCTCAGATTTTCAAATTCGACCCCTCACTCATTCCCATTTTCCAGATGTCGGTTGAGGGAAATCGAAGCCCGGACGAACTGTTCGAAATAGCCAAAAACCAGATCCAGCCCCGGCTGGAGCAGGTTGATGGTGTTGCTCTGGTAACACTCTCCGGAGGCCGTGACAGGGCCATCCGGGTGGAGGTGTCCCAGAACAGGCTGGAGGCCTACGGTCTCACCCTGTCCCAGGTAACCGGGGCCCTTGCCGCCCAGAATATTCAGATAGGATCGGGAAGTGTTTATGAGGGAAATTTCAAATACCTCGTTCAAACCAAAGGACAATTTGACAGCATCGACGACATACGTAACGCGGTTATCACGTATAAGGGCGGAGGAGTTAACCCCCTTACAGGTAAAAGTACAGGCTCTTCGACACCGGTAAGGCTCAGGGATTTCGCGGAAATTACTGATTCGTACAAAGATATCACCAATGCCACTTATGTTAACGGTAAGCCCGGAATCTATCTTTCCATGCAGAAACAATCGGGAACCAACTCGGTGGAAGTGGCGGATAACATCATCGCCAAGCTCGACGAGGTGAGAGACATCATGCCCGCCGGGGTTGATCTGACGGTAATCTACGATACGACAAAAATCATCCGGCAATCTCTGAAAGGAGTCACATCCTCGGCTATTTTCGGCGCGGTGCTGGCCATGGTGGTCCTTTTTATATTCCTTAGAAGCATAAAGAGTACAATCATCATCGGTCTCTCCATACCCATCAGCCTCCTTGTCACAATTATGGTGATGTATTTCTCCGGGCTCACCCTGAATATCATGACCCTTGCGGGACTCACCCTGGGTATAGGTATGATTGTGGACTCGTCCATTGTCATACTGGAAAATATCTTCCGGTACAGGGAAAAAGGCGCGAAAGCCGGTCCGGCTGCATACCTTGGTTCCCAGGAAATGATTACCGCCATCACGGCGTCAATTCTCACCACTGTGGGGATATTCCTGCCGCTTCTGCTCTTCAAGGATGAACTGGATATCATCGGGGTACTCTTTCAAGACCTTGCTCTCACCATCGTCATTGCATTACTCGCGTCCCTGGTGGTGGCTATATCCCTGGTACCGGTACTCTCGAGTAAGTACCTCAAGCTCTACACCCGGAAACAGAGGCCCATTAAATCCCGATTTTTCAGAACCGTTGACTCGGGAATGGAGCGGGCTTTCACCGGTATGGACAACGCTTACAAACGTCTGTTGGCCAGGGTACTGGAACATAAAGGACTCACCGCGATCATCATGGTGCTGGTTTTGGTAATCAGCGTTTTCACACTGGAGCCTCTGGGAGGTAATATCGGCATCGAACTGGCACCGGGCCAGGCTCAGGATGTGATACAGATCAGCCTGGAGTTCCCGGTTGGTACACGCTACGAAGTCACCGAAGACGCTCTTATGCAGCTTGCGGAAATCGCAAAGAATGAACTCGACGGCTACCAGGACATC
>JAUUYD010000100.1 GCA_030590585.1 Spirochaeta sp. | reverse complement strand
GCCGTTAACCTCCTGGGCTCTCGAAGCGACGCTGAAGCACTTGACGAAATGGATGCGGTGCTGGGTCTCTATGAAAAAGCCGCTGATGCCCTGGGAAATGAAAAAAGTGACCTTTTTACAGAACGGATAGCTCAGTTGGGAAGAAAACTTCATTCCGCCATGGGTCATTCCGGAAAGGAACTCCAGCACAGGGGACTGTTTGCAGCCGAGGAAATTCCTCTGGACGAAGAGGATGCCCTCTCCCTTCTTGATTTAAACGCAATGGAGCCGGTGATTAGTATCAATGAGGAGGAGGAAACCGTATTCCTCGAGGAATCAAGCGAAGACCTTGAAGACGTCTATTCCGAACTCTATAGGCCTGAGAATGTAGGAAACGAACCTGGCTTCCCCCAGGAGGCCCCCCAGGGACAAGGACAAGGGCAGGGGCAGGGATACAATCAGACCCCTGCTTCCGGGGTTCAGGCTTCCGAAAATCAGGCACCCGCCGGTCCCCCGGTTCATATTCACCTCCCTCCCCAATCCGCAGTCCCTCAGGCACCGCAGGTGGTCTACCAGGAGATACGGCCGGTGACACAACAGCCTCAACCCTTACCGCCTATGCCGCCGCAGCCTCAGGCAATTGAAATGCCTGAAATCTCGGTTGAGGAAATCTCGGAAGAAGAGATGTCTGAGCTTCCGGAACTCCCGACAGAAGAGAAAGTGGAAGAATCCATGGAACTGGTTCTTGAAGAAAAAGAAGAGCCGGAAATAGATAGTTCCGCAGAGGAAGAAGCTCCTTTCGAGGATTTCGGGGAAATCGGGAACCTTGATGAAGAAGACGATCCTTTCCTCACCCCGGAGAGCGATGCACTGTCTGAAGACCTCCCCGAAACAGCAGAACCTGAGCTTCCCGAAGCGGATCTTGTCTTTTCCGATAGTAATCAGCCCGACGATATGCTCCTGCTGGAAGAGGCCGATGACGAATTGGTACTGATAGAAGATTTCAATGAAGTGGAAGATGAGGTGGGAGCAAAGCAGCCTCCCGAGGAGCCTCCCGAGGAAAGTATAGCTTCTGAGAAAATGGCTGAGATGTTCAAATACCTTTCCAACCTCACTGATGATACAGTCGGAGAAGGTCGTCAACAGCTTATCGACGAAGGTGTTCCGTTAAAACTGGCGGGGATTCACGCCCGGTTGAGCGGGGAACCGACATTCACAGACGCTGCCCGGAAATACGATCGGCGGCAGCGGGAACGTCATAACGTTGAGCTGAATGAAGAAACCATAAAAGACAGCCTGAATGCCTTTCAAAACCTTGCCGAAGCCTACCCCAACCAGTCCGTCGGTGAGAGCCTGAGCAAAAAACTCGGAAAAATCATGTCCTTCGTCAATCGTAAAAAGGACGATTGAAGGGCTTTTACCTCTTAAATCTGCCGGCCTTCAGACAGCTTCATTTCAAAACGTTCAGCGTTTTTTCCCGTCAAACCATGGGATTCCCCTTTAAGCATCTTGTTTAACGCATCCAGTTCCCGGTCGGAAAAACGCACCCCCCCCTGCATATGACGATCAAAAGAGTCAAAAGCCATAGGAGAAACCTTCGAAGCCAGATCCTTCATCACCGCCGCGTATGCCCTGATTTCTTTCTGGGCATGAGGGTCGAGACGAAGCTTCAGGAAGCGGAACAGGTTATGAAGGTCAATCTGCCAATACCATTCCGTATACAGTCCCAGAGGTAATACCACACGGGCCAGCTCCCTGGCGGTACCTTCCTCCAGAAGCTTTTTATACCCCGCGTATGCCTGGTGGTGAAGCTCTGTAATAGACTCACGGACACCCTCTGCGCGTACAGTTTCCATGGCTTCATTTTTTCGGCCCTGCTTGTTATCAGTGCTTTGTTCTGCCACATCTTCAAGGACGGGAATGTAAAACTCATCAGGCATCACACTGTAACGGCCGGATATTTCATTCAGCCGGGCCATTCGGTGACGCACCCATTGCCGGGCGACAAAAACCGGCATCTTTGCATGAAAAGTAAAAATCACCTGCTCAAATGGTGATGTATGTTCGTTTCTCAGCAAATAATCAATCAATCCGGCATCTTCCCGAACTGTTTTCGTCCCCTCTCCATAAGAAACCCTTGCCGCCTGAACGATGCGCTGGTCACCACCCATATAATCAACCAGCCGAACAAAACCCTTATCCAGTACTGGAAATTCCCGGTCAAGAATCTCTTCGGCAGCAGGAACTACACAATGACCCATTATCGACTCCTCAGCTTCTTAAGTAATGTCATTTTTCAGCCTCATTACGACTGACCTCAAACCCGGCAGCACCACTGCCGGCATCCCCCACCTTCTGCCGGAAATACTCCAGAGAAGAAATCGGAATATTCACCACCAGAGCAATGCTGGATTCGAACTTTTCTTCCAATACCAACCCGTTGGCCTCTTTAGTCAGACGTATAATATTTTCATAGATCGGATACTTAATATCCAATTCAACCCGAACTCGTTCTATCAGAAGAATTCTCGGCATTGCGGCAAGCGCCCCCCGGGAGCTTCTGCCGTACGCCGAGGTCAAACCACCGGTTCCAAGTTTTACCCCGCCGAAATACCTTACTACCGTAACCAGTGTATCAGTCAGATTTCCGCCGGTAATGGGATCAATAATCGGCCGTCCGGCAGTACCCCGGGGTTCTCCCGCATCACTCAGCCCCTTGAGCGCGGCATCCTTTCCAAGAACATAAGCCCAGGCCACATGTCCGGCACGGGAGTGTTCCTGCCGGAGTTCCTTCACCCGGTTGCGAGCCGCCTCAGAACCATTCACCTTCCGGGCTTCACCGATAAAACGGGATTTTCGCACAATGAAATCAGAATGTCCCGTCCCTGACGGAATCCAGAGTTCGGGCATGTCTCAGTTTAACCTCAGGGTGATTCAGGGGGAAGAGTCCGAAAACCGGAGCTGCCGCCCTGGCCGTGCAGAGCTTCGAATCGTAAATCGGTTATTTTTTTGAGAATTATAACAAAAAACCCCCGGGATATCCGTTTTAGAGATATTATACTCATACATTATTGAAATTATTTGTTATCCACATTGAATTTCGGTATTTTATCCACTATGATTTCTGAATTCCGGATAGTAATTATAACGGAGAGATAGTGCTCAAAAAAGAATTCCCTCAAATTCATTATTATGATCAGGATTTTGTCGATATCTACGACCGCACATGGGCGTGGATGAGCGATTTCTGGCGAAAGGCCGATCCGACCATCGGCATTAAAAATCCTTTGTATGCGTATCACGAAGGGAATTACCTCAGCCTGTATGAAAGCTGCATTTCCTCCTTCTTTCTGGTTTATTTCAACAAGAAATATCCCGTTCATCTCATGATAGACAATTTTTACAATCTCCAGGAAGAATCGGGTGCAATACGGGGTAATTATGACCTGGAATCAGGCAAGCCCATTTTTACAGAAGGAAATCCTGAAGGTCTCGCCCCGCCGCTTCTGGCATGGGTTGAATACAACCTTTATCACAAAGTCGGTGCAAAGAAACGTGTACGGGAAGTCATGCCCTCTCTCATGGCCTACCACGACTGGCTGGCCGGAAACTTCAAGGAAGAAAACGGTATGTTTGCCCCTCCCCTGGAAGCAACCATGATGGAAAATTCCCCCCGGGATAATGTGAAGTATCCTTTGGATTTCAACACCCAGGTGGCAATAAACGCTTTATACATGTCGGCCCTTGCCGACATACTCAACGATAAGGAATTGGGTTTCCGTTACAAGAGACAGTATTTCTCCTTGAAAACCCGGATCAATTCACTCATGTGGGATCCTGAAGACAAAATTTATTATGATCTGGATGCAGAGGAAAAACGGGTAAAAATAAAAACTATCTCCGCTTTCTGGCCACTGCTTGCTGAAATTCCAAACGAAGAGAGAGCTGAAGGACTGTTCGGTCATCTTCAGGATCCAAAGGTTTTCGGAACTGAAAACCCCTTCCCCACCCTGGCGGCCAATGAGCCCGCTTTTAACGAAGAAGGAGCCGGGGCCCGTGGTTCTGTTATTCCTTTCTACACTTACATGGTTATCAAGGGATTGGAAAAATACGGGAAATACGAGTTTGCCAGGGAAGCGGCTATACGCCACATGTACTTTATACTTGATACATTTCATCCCGACGGGGACAAAAAAGGAACCCTCTGGCAGGCGTACAAACCGTTCAAAGACGGACCGGCGGTCTGGAAAGAAAACGAAGCCTGGAATAAACCCCTGAATCTGGCCTATGCCGGTTTATCCACCATCGCTCTGATGATTGAAAATATCGTGGGCCTCTATGTAAGTCTCCCCCGAAAAACCGTTGACTGGTATGTCCCAACCCTTGAGCTGATGGGCATCGAGGAACTTCCGCTGAAACGGAATCGAATCACCATCGTAAGCAACAAATCCAGCCGTGGCTGGGAAATCCGCCTTGAATCGGAAAAGCTCTACTACTTCTCCATTCATCTTCTGGATGAAGGAAAGAAGAAGACCCTTCCCATTCCGTCAGGCAAGTGTTCGATGCTGATTGATAAGCTTTAGGGAAGAGAAAAACTCCAGGAAGACCGCGTAACGCGGTCTTTTTTTATAAATTCTGACGCGCCCTCAACGCCCGGGCCACGCTGAGCTTGTCGGCGTATTCCATATCACCCCCCACCGGAAGCCCCGATGCGATACGGCTTACCCTGATACCATCCTCGGAAAGTAATCTCACGATGTACAATGCGGTGGAGTCGCCCTCCAGAGTGGGATTGGTGGCAACAATGACTTCCTTGACACCTTCAGACTTGATACGGGCATGCATCCTGCCAAGTCCCAGCTCCTCAGGACCGATACCGTCAAGAGGGGAAAGAACTCCGTGGAGTACATGATAAATACCTCGAAACTCACCGGTGGACTCAACTGTTTCGACATCTCTGGACTGTTCCACGACACACATCAGGGAACGCTCCCGCAGCGGAGAGTTACAGACGTCACAAAGATCGGACTCGGCATAATTACCGCATTCCCTGCAGCGAACGATATGGTCCCGGATTTCTCCAAGGTCCTTTGAAAAACCCTTTACATAAGACCTGTCGGTCTCCAAAAGCCAATACGCAATGCGGGAGGCACTTTTCTTTCCGATTCCCGGAAGCCGGGAAAAATAGGTAATAAGGCGGTCGAGACGCTCCACCTACTGCCCGCCCATGAATCCCGGTGGAAGATTCAGCCCTCCGGCCATCTGGGACATCTCCCGCTGAAGGACTTCCCTCATCTTGCGGACAGCATCAGTGAAGGCAGCCCCCACAAGTTCTTCAAGCATCTTTACATCCCTGGGATCGACGGCAATGGGATCTATCTGCATTGAAACAACTTCCATTGTTCCATCTATTGTTACTTTCACAAGTTCGCCGCCGGAGGCACCTTCAGATCTCAGGGTTTTCATCTTCTCCTGGGCTTCACCCATCTTCGACTGGAGGTTCTCAAAGTTCTTCATGATATCCATGGGGTTCATTTTTTTATCCTTTTACTATCTGACCTCGGAAAACCTGCCGGATTAATTCAACCCTGGGGCTCTCCGCATTCATTTTTCTGTCATTTCCCGGGGCTTCGGTTATGGTATCGACTGAAAACTGCGGCAGTCCAGCTTCTATACCTGCCTGTTTGAGAGTTTCAGATTCATTCTTCACCACAGCCGCTTCATAAGATGATTCAAAAATAAGCAGAAGAGAATGATCCGTCCACTCCCAACACCGGGCCTTTTCAAGAGCGGCAGCCAATGCCAGGTTTCTCCGGCGGACTTCCCCGATCAGCAAGGTCTGTTTTTCTTCCTCTGCAGGTTCCGCGACAACAGGGTTCGTTCCGATATCAACAGGGACCGCGCATGAAGGTTCTTCCATCCGGGGCACTGTTGGAACAATCTTTTCTTCCGTAATCTCAGGCGGATTGTAAGGAACCTTATCACCTGGCGTGCTGCCGCTTTGTAAAACCGCTGCTGATGGCTCCGGTTCGGGTTTAACGCCTTTTTTAAAGGTTGAAAAAAACCGTTCGGCTTCCTTTTCTCCGGCACCGGTGTTTCCTGCAGCAGGCTGCACTACTCCGGCGGCAGTCCCGTGTTCAGGAATTTTTTTTTTACCGTCAGGATTGAAAGAATTTTCTTCCCCGCCGGTTTCACTCCAGCCGCCGTTGAGCAGTTCAGTTCTAAGCGTAGTGATTCTCTCCAGAACATCCCCGGGTTCAAGACGATCTGTTAAACTGCAAAGACGGCCGACAAATAACTCCAGCTCATATCTTGGGTTCAGTGAGTATCGAATATCCCTGTAAAGAGAAAAGGCCTCTTCGGCTGCGGTTTCCAGACGACTGGTATCCCAGGCCTTTCTCGGGCCTTGGGGAAAACGTTCAGGATTCAATCCCAGCAAAGACTCTTTTTCGATACCATAGGCCAGAAGTGTAAGGTTTCGAAGAAAATCCGCCAGTTCCACAAGAATCTGTTCCACCGCCGTCCCGGATCCGATAATTTCATCCAGCAGCTCAAGGGCGCGTTTCCTGTTACCCGCCGATGCCGCATCCATAAGCTCTGATGTGCTTTCAAGTCCCACCAGGCCCATCTTTTCCCGTATTCCGGCCAGGGTGATTTTCTCACCGGAAAAGGAAAGAACCTGATCAAAAAGCGTATAGGCATCTCTCATTGAACCGCCGGCTTCCCTGGCAATCCAGAATAATGCGTCGTTTTCAAACTCCCGGCTCATTTCACCGGCAGCTTCAACGAGTTTATCCCGGATCAATTCGGGGGTAAAAAGCCGAAACCTGAATTGCTGACAACGGGATCTGATCGTTGCCGGAACTTTATGAATTTCCGTGGTTGCAAATATAAAAATGATGTAGGGCGGCGGTTCTTCTATGGTTTTAAGCAGTGCGTTAAAAGCACTGTTTGAGAGCATGTGGACTTCATCAATAATATAGATCTTTTTACGGGAACTCTGCGGCGCGTACAGCACCTCATCCTTGATTTCCCGAACATCGTTGACACTTGTGTTTGAGGCTCCGTCTATCTCAATAACATCGGGAGAGGATCCTCTGGTAATATCCACACAGGAGGAACAGGTCCCGCAGGGTGCCGCTGTCGGCCCGGACTCACAGTTCAGGGATCGTGCCAGAATTCGGGCTGTAGAGGTTTTCCCCGTTCCCCTGGGACCGGAAAAAAGATATGCATGAGCCACTTGGTCCATAGTAAGCGCATTGCTTAAGGTTGCCACAACAAAATCCTGGCCGACCATTTCCGCCAGAGTTCTGGGACGTTTACGTGTTGCTGTTACCTCGAATTCCATGGGCTACCAGTCTAGCCGGAAACGAAAGGGCTCTCAAGCACCAATGAAGGTTTAGAGAAGAAAAAACCCCCGCTTCCCGGGAGCCTGACGTGCACAGAAACCGTTCGCTTACCGTTGCTTCCTTCCGGATCTGGCGGGGTTAGGCGACAGTCTCTAACACGGGACCCACGGATCGGCACGGGGGTAAAAAGACGGAGCGGGAGGGATTCGAACCCTCGGTACCGTCACCCATACCAATCCTTATCAGGGAGCCCTAGATCGGAATAT
>JAUUYD010000070.1 GCA_030590585.1 Spirochaeta sp. | reverse complement strand
GAAAAATACATTTTGATATAGACCCTGTGGAAATCGGTAAAATCATTCCGGTGGACTGTGCGGTTATCGGAGATGCAAAGGCTTCTCTTGAAGCCCTTCTTCCACTTTTGGAACCGGGAGATATCACTCGATGGAATAAACAGGTTAACCGCTGGAAACGGGAATTCCCCCTCAAGTATCGTAAAGAAGGGAAACTCCGGGCACAGCACATCATTGAAGAGCTGTCAAATATGGCTGGAACCAAAGCTATAGCCTGTACTGACGTTGGGCAGCACCAGATGTGGGCTGCGCATTTTGTCAAATCGGTAAAAGGTGTTAACTGGATCACATCAGGCGGTGCAGGTACTATGGGCTTCGGACTTCCATCGGCCATCGGGGCTCAGCTTGCACGCCCCGAGTCCCTTGTTTTCACAGTTGTCGGAGACGGCTCGTTTCAGATGACACTCTGTGAACTGGCGACAGCTGCCATTAACAAACTTCCGATTAAAATACTCATTGTAAATAACCGCTATCTCGGAATGGTAAGGCAGTGGCAGCACATGTTCTACGAAAACCGCCTGACAGGTGTTGACCTGGAAGGGAATCCGGATTTCATGAAGCTCGCCTCAGCATACGGGATTAAGGGATTCAGGGTTAAACGCAGTTCCGATGTTCGAAAAACATTAAAAGCCGCACTCGCATGGAATGACGGACCTTGTATTATCGAAGCGGTTGTTGAGCAGCACGATAATGTATTCCCAATGGTACCGGCCGGTGCCACATTGGATGAGATGATAATTGAAGCACCGAGACGGAAACAAACTACCGGAGGAGAAGAGCAGTAATGGAGCAGTTAAACAAACATACCATCAGCCTGCTGGTCAGCAATAAACCCGGGGTTCTTACCAGGGTTGCATTGGTATTTGCCAGACGAGGTTTTAATATCGACAGCCTCGTAGTATCTCAGGGTCAGACACCGGAATTCTCCCGGATGAATATTGAAGCAACCGGTAATGATAGAACATTGAATCTCATGCTATCTCAACTCAACCGGCTTGTTGATGTCATACATGCTGTGGATCATGCCAATGAAGATGTTATACAGCGGGAACTGGCACTCTTCAAAGTGAACTGTACGGCAGAAAAAAGAACTGAAGTATTACAGATTGCGGATACTTTCAGAGGTCAGACCGTCGATATAGGTGATGAATCCATTACACTGCAAGTGACTGGAAAATCCATTAAAGTCGATGCGTTTCTAACCATGATGACACCATTCGGCATCATTGAACTTGTTAGAACAGGAAAGGTTCTGATGAGTCGAGGTAAAGAATCCACCGCCTGATCATATAACGGCTTAGAAAAAGGCGGGACGCGCTATATATGGTGTTTCCCGTTTTTTTTGTCCATAAAGTACTTATTCGTGCATTACCTTTCATTACCTCATAAAGGTCAATAAAAATTCCGATAGTCATACTGAGGTACCTAGATGAAACGAATCATCCTTTTCAATATATTATTACTGATAATTGCCTTTGGGCTGCAGGCAGAGAATAATGAGCAGTTAACGAAAAGCATCGTTCTTTTCGGATATGGTGCAGAACCTCCGGTATCCCTGGACAGCTCCCGGGGATGGACGCCTATAGCTTCGATTGACTGGGAATCCAATGATATGGCCCCCCCTGCTGCTGGAGTGAGCAGGAGGTGGCGGCTTCATACCAGCTATGAACATTCCCGCTCAAGCAGTCCTGCAACTGTACAGATCAGGCTCAGAACTGCCGCACAGCAAACACCGACTTTCACACATCCATGGTCTCAGGGTGCCGATATTAAAGCTGATGTCTACAGTAACTGGTATGAGGATATTGATTCGATATCAGGCTGGGACGGACGAGGTTTTGTTGAGGCGAGATTCATAACTCCACCACGTACACCTGTCAACGGAAAGCTTTTCTCAATAACTCTTGAGGCCTGGGACATACATATTGAATCTGAACGGGCAACCGAATCATCAGGTCCGGATGTTCAGCTCGCATATGCAAGGCCTCTCCCCACGCTGAGAGTTGTTAACAGTCCCGCATCCCGGGCTGATTATGACGCTGAAAATCCTGCTTTAAGCGCGGAAGCAGCATTGGATTTTGCACTGTCGTTTGTAGAAGCCTGCCTGACAGGTGATTTACCAGCCTATTACAGATCCCAGGCAGATCCGGTGCGTTCTCTTGATGACGGCAGGGCAATGGCAAAATACAGACAGACTCCCCCTAGAGGAATTCCAGGAATCACCGGGTTAAGTGACTATAAACGCAGGTATGACTACAGATTATATGATTCTGATGCGTTTGGAGATCTTTTCCCCGAATGGTTCGACACTTCACGTCCCTGGATTCCCAATGAGAATTCATTCCTTTTTATGGGCCATCGGGACAGATTGCCGGGGGTATACCCTGAAGGTGTGGATTATCTTGTATTTCTGCTTGAAGCAGATGCTGACGGTAATTGGCTGGTTGCGGCAAGGCCGGGGAACTAACTCCATCCCCTGCCGTCAGGCCATTCCAGACTGACCGGTCCGAAACGTCCCTCCCGGAGATCTTTGAGAACCATCTGGCAGGCCCGGGGCCAATCAACCTTGCCGCCGGCAATTAAACAGCCTCGTTTACGCCCCACGGCCTCTACAAGATCATGCGGTGTTTGTGGCAGTTCTTCAAGTTTATAACGCTCCATTAACACCGCAGGATAAGCTCTGGACATATAATAGAGAAACTCACCGGTAACTTCTTCATCAGGAAGAATAGTTTCTTTTACTGCACCCAGGGAGGCAAGTATCAGTCCGGTAAGAGGATCTTCAAATTTATGCCAAAGCAGGCCGGGGGTATCGAATAATTCAAACTTGTTATTTATGGGAATACGCCTGAGGTCTCTGGTTAATCCGGGAGTAGCTCCTGCAGCGGCTCTGTGCCTGCCTGAAAGAGCATTGATAAGAGTTGATTTACCGGCATTGGGAATACCGGTAATCAATGCGCGTACCGGCCGCCTGGAAAGCCACTTGGCACCTCGGCATAGTTCCCGGCAGGACCTTTGAATTGAATCCAGACCTTTACGGGATGTAGCGGAAACTCTCACAGGCAGGGTACGACCCTCTTCCCTGAAGCGTTTTGCCCAGAGTGCCGTAGCTGTGGGATCCGCGAGGTCATCCTTGTTCAAAACCGCAAGACGTGGTTTGGAAGATGTTAACTCCCTGAGGAGAGGGTTCCGGCTGGACAGAGGCGCCCGTGCATCAAGTACCTCGATTACTACATCAACACGTTTGAGGTTCTCGCTGATCAGCCGCTTTGTTTTGGCCATGTGGCCGGGAAACCATTGAACTTTCGCCATTATATAATTCTGCAGTTTTTAAGAACATCTCTAAATGACTTCGCGGTTTCAACAGCCTTGACATCATTGTTGCCAAGGGCTGTTTCAAGTCTGTTTAAAGCGTTGTAGTAAGTATCCCAGGCCCGCCGTTCAGAATTCCAGAGGGCTTGTAATTCTTCTGCTTTTTCTTCTCCTTTATGTACCCACTCAGGCAGTCTTTCTCCTGCCAGCTTCAATAATGCTCCACGTTCACTGCTGCTGCCTCCCTCTGATCCAAGAAGATGCAGGGTCAGCCGGAGCAAAGCCAGAATAGCCGGTATTTCAGTAATAAAACATCCTGTGAAAGGATCTACCTGCTTCTTGACTGCGGCAGGTCCGCCGGGAAGAATATCCGCATATTGAGAAAATACAAATAGCCGTATCAGATCTCCAACATACGATCCGGCTTTACCAGCCTTCACTGCGGCAGCTGCAAATGCTTCCTTATCATGTCTCATCAGTAAACCTGATGCATGCGCGTAACGCAGCAGAGGTTCTTTTTCCCGGCCGGTAATCACTGAAAGCAGGTATCCCTGATCTTCCGCGCGGCCGATGAATGAAGGGGTAAAAGGCCGATGGCGGCGGAGGGCATCGAAGCGTATACCATTGGTTCCGCCTGTAACATGTATCCTCTGTATGGCCTGAGTTACCCCGTCAAGGGCCTTGGAGGCAGAGTATCGTGTCATTATCTCAGATCGGGTGGAAACAGCCATAGGGCGTTGTTTGAAAAAGAGAAGATCTTCTCCCTTCGGTAATGCCTCAGGCCAGGGAATATCCGAAGTGAATATATCGGATGAAATATCTTTTTCATTCACCAGGCCGCCGGCAATCATTCCAAGTTCCACATCCCTGCCGTCAGTATCCTTCCCCAGGCTGCCCCAAAGTGGTGTTTGAAAATGCTCAAAGGCGCTTTTACCTGTTTCATTACTGAGTTCGTTTTGAGGAAATACCTGATCAAGATCAATCTTAAAAGTGGCCCTCAACCCGGAATCAATCAGTATCGACCACAATGCCGGAAGGGCTTTCAGGAAAGAGTAATGACGGCCGTATTCACCATCAACTCCAAAGGTTCGCTTTAAATTATCAGCCTCATCGGGGTTATCAAGCCAGGGTTTGAGGAGATCCACAACCTTTGCAGCGTCATCCTCGGTAAAGGCATATACATCAAGATATTCCAAACTGCCGGCACTTGTTCTGCCGGTTTGTTCACGCAGCCAGGGCAGAGCCCATTCGTGAAGGCCTGAATGAGTGACAGAAACCGACAGCAGGATCTGCAGCCGATCGTCTGCATCCGCATTACCTCTTTTCTTCTCGAAATCCAGTGCCTGTGCAAGACCTGCAAGGCCGTAAACGGCTTCATCATTTTCACAAGCTGTTCCAATGGGAATTGGATGATCGTACCAGTATTTCTGCTTCTCTTCCCCTGCCTTTGCCGATCCGTGTATTACATTTTCTATATTTTCATCAGCAGTTTTAATCCCATTCAAAACGGTCTGTACCGGAGGTGAAAGAAGAACATTGGAAGTGAAAAGTATTTCCTTCGCCGGGTGCTTCACAGGACTTTCGGCGAGCTTTTCTATGCGGATAATGCGGCTATCTCTTAAATGGCGGATTTGTTCCTTCGGATCGGCACTTAAATGCAGGGCTTCGGGAAATAACGCTGCCCATAGAGTTTCTGCGGCCTTTTTCTTTGATACAGCTACAGGAAAATCTCTGTTTTCAAACAGTTCTTCAAGTCTTTCAAATTCTGTTTTCCTGCTGCCGGAAGCAGCTTTGTCAAACTCAGTGTGAAGAACCGAAACAGATCCCTTAAATGGCGGCGGCAGCTCGGCATCGCCGCCCTTACCGGCCAGGGCGTCAAAAAATAGTAAAGCCGTATTGGAGGGGACGTCATCAGCAATATCCATATCGTCAAATAGAAACTTCAAATTCCCAAAAAAGCGTTTAGCTCTTTCACTCATATTAATTACCGCCCTTTGAAAAATTCTCCCATAATTCGGGTTCATATCCGATAAAAATGTTCTTTCCATCACGAACAACAGGAGTTTTTAAGAGGAGGGAATCTTCACAAAGTTCTTCTTCGGGATCAAAATCCTTCCATTCCAGCTGTTTTTTCTTCCAGACTTTACCCTCCCGGTCCATCATATCATCCCATGGTATGACAGCAGCAATGGCCTTCAGCTCCCCCGGACTCAATGATCTCTTCCCCAGATCCACAAAGTGAAAAGATATCCCTCTCTGCTCAAACCACAATCTGCATTTCTTGGTATCCCTGCACTTGGCAGTTCCAATTATTTGAAGTGACATACCGAATTCCTCAACCTCCCGGTTCCAGCTGTACATTATAAGCTTGACCCTCAACCCGCCCGGCGCACATTATTGCCCACGTGAAGTTATATTACAGTATTATACTTTTTCTACTGCTGATTTTCCCTACCTTAGTTCCTGCTTTTGATACAGGTGCATACATCCCTGCTTATCGCCTTAACTTCTTACCCGGAGCCCTCAGTACCCTCAGGCGACCATCTTATGACCCAGCCCCCGGTGTCTGGGATGGACTGATATTCGCCGACTACAAGATACCTCCGGAGAAGAAGCTGCCTGAGTACTGGTATGAACGGAGCTGGAGTCTCAGACTTGGTCGGGGATTTAATTCCTATTACCTGCATATTCCTCTGGATGAAGATTTTTTAAGCGCATATACACCAGACCCGGGACATATTTCCTATTTACAATCCATCATCAGCGAATCAGAGCCAAGGATTTATCTCTCCCTGCTGGGCAGCAGCAAAGATTTCATGCCTGTTGTTTCAGATAAAGAAGAATTCGAGAACCTTGTACTTCGTCTTACCGAAATCAGTCGGGATTACAAACTGGATGGAATTGATATTGATTGGGAGTTTCCCGCAGCACCGAAGGATTATGAAATATTATCCATCAAAATTCTGGTTGAAGCCCTGAAGAAACAGCTGCCTGAAGGGACAGTTCTTTCTCTGGCGCTAAGCCGTTGGAGGCTCCCGGATCAGGAACTTTTTGATATGGTTGATGAGATTCATCTGATGGCCTATGACGGATACGGGAGACATTCCACTTTTGAATCAGCTGAAGCAGATACGGAAATCATTCTGAAACGATTCAATCAATCTTCGGATAAACTGGTACTCGGCCTCCCCTATTATGGAAGAATCTACTCCCCTGAATCCGAGGATTACTGGACAGGAACCATGAATTACGCTGAAATTACCCGGAATTATTCTCCGGGATACAATGATGATGAGGCAGGTGGTTACTTTTTCAACGGGCCATCCACAATAAAAAGTAAAACCGAATGGGCAATAAACAGAGGTTTGGGAGGCGTTTTTGTCTGGGAACCCTTCTATGATTCAGACGGCAGCGACTCTCTGACAACGGCTATTTATCGGGCTATGGAGAATCGTTGAGGAGCCTGTCCAGGGTGGCTGCAAAATTATGACTATCCTCGGGGCTGTAATTTCGTGCGGCTTTCTTTGCAATACCCCCGTTTCTGAGAGCCTGCATCAACTCGGCCTCTTCCGCACGATTTTTTAAATCACGTAGATTCCACAGCTTTCCCCGGTCATTTATCACCTTTAAGCCATTATCAAGGAGTTTGATCCCCAGAACGAAATCTCTGGTGAGTGCAATATCGCCTTTGTCGGAATCTGCCAGGATAATATCATCGGCATTCCCTGAACCATGGGGCACAAGTATCATTGCTGCTCCATGTTCTTCAACACCAGGTACAGTTCTGTCGGCCACAACCACAACCTGCAATCCCTGACGCCCCTGAGCCCTGAGAGCGATTTCCATGGCTTTACGCGGACATGAATCTCCATCTATCCAGAATCTCATACTCCGCTCCCGAAGACACTCCCAACTTCAGCTAATGCGATATGTCCGTTACCTGTAATATTAACTTCCCGGGCATTCCAGGGAATAAATGCACTGCAGCCCCGGGTCAGTTTTAATTCCTCAAAACCATCCCTCAGGATTACATCACCTTCCATAGCCAGTACAATCAAGGGACCTCTGCCGGATTTTAGAGATATATCCCCGGCTGCAGAGACAGCTGCCGTTCCCAGGGTAAATTCACGAGTTGGGGTTGAATAATGGCTGATACCATTGATATCCGGAACTCCGTTGGTGAGAATAGCGGGCTTTGAAGCCTCGAATTTGAGTACTTTCATCAATTCGGGTACATCGATGTGTTTTTTTGTCAGACCACCTCGTAAAACATTGTCTGAATTAGCCATCAGTTCCAATCCGAAACCTTCCAGATAGGCATGAAGAGCCCGGGCAGGCTGATAGAGGGCTTCTCCGGGCTGCAGCTCAACAATGTGGAGAAAAAGCGGAGCTATTGCGCCAATATCCCCTGGAAAAGCAGCTGCCAGCTGCCTCACCCAACGGCGTTGAATCGGGTTCCAGCAGTTATTGGTATTTTTCGATTCAATATTCGCCGCATTAAGAATCATATCTGTTGAATCCTTATCCAGGCCGAGTATCCCTTCAAAGAATACCTGAAGTGCTTCAGAAGGACTCTCCCTCATCCTCAGTGATACCTGAGCGAGTAAGATTTTTAATTTCCCAGACTGCTTCAATTCCGAGAAATATTTCAGTATTCCAGCAGTTTCCCGAAAGCCTATCATTGCCGTGAATTTTGTTATGGCCATGATTATTTCGGGTTTATGATTGTCATCCCGGTAATTTCTGTCAGCCGCATCCCTGGGTATACCGGCATCGTCTTCTCTCTTGAAACCTTCTTCCGCCATTTGCTTCGAAGGATGAGCTTGAATTGAAAGAGCATTACCGGCAGCAAGCAGTTTTAAAAGGTATGGCAGTCGTCCGTATTCCAGGGTGATTTGCGGCCCCAATATATTTTCCGAGTCCGTTGAAATAAAGTCCCCAAGATCAATCTGTTGAATACCGCCCTGCAATTCGGAATCTATTCGGGATGAGGCAAGGGGGTGAGCCCCCATCCAGAGTTCTGCATAAGGATTATCATCAGGATTGGGGATTCCAAGAAAATCAGGTATGTATTGATGATGACCCCATGCATAGTCCCGTACCTTGTTGTTCAGTAAATAAAAAGATTTCATCAGAATATTATAATCCTCCAGGGCATTAATGGACCATAAGCGGCACAGGATTGGCTTTTCCCTCAAACCACTGAAGAACCTCATCCATGGCAGCCTCTTTACTTCCGGGATTAGGTTCGTAAGGTATGTAATGACCGCAGCCCGGCAGTTCAATACATTTAAAATCAGTTTTTAAACCTGTTTCAAGAATTTTCATGCCTTTTTTACCAATAACAGTATCTTTTTCTCCAAAAATGGCAAGAACAGGT
>JAUUYD010000355.1 GCA_030590585.1 Spirochaeta sp. | reverse complement strand
TACGTCAGGTCCAAATGCAGCCGGCATGACTTCGGCGGTAAGGAAATCCGCTTTGAAATACCCCGAGGCCTGACGAAAGGCTCTTTTTCCATTGTGCTCGACCAATAATTGCATTCTCTCCTTTGAAATCTTGATATTTAATAGTATTTCACTTATATTTATATGGTTATCCCACCCCTGGTGGGGTAGGGATATATTGGGAGACCTTATGCAGATACAGCAATTATCAATTCAAGGTATGACTTGTTCTTCCTGTGCCAATGCAATTGAACGAAGTGTTTTTAAAATCCCCGGTGTAGAGGCGGCAAACGTTAATCTGGCCGTGGAAAAACTGAGTGTCAGTTTCGATACAGAGATGACGAACATACCTGATATTATTAAAACCATCGAGGAAACCGGTTACACAGCCAGTGAATCGGTTCTTTTTCGTGAGATATCAATCCCCGTTGGCGGTATGACTTGTACCAGCTGCGCCGGTGCTGTTGAGAAAGCAATCAAGGGTTTACCGGGTGTGGAAGTATCAAGTGTAAACTATGCCACGGAAAAGGCCTTTGTACGATACAACCCGAATCAGACCCGGATATCACAAATCAAGGGAAGTATCAGTAAGGCTGGGTATGAGGCATTGGAGATTCTGGCCGAATCAAATGTTGATGGGGAAAGAGATAGAAAGGAATTTGAAATTCGGATTCTCAGGCGGAAATTTATCATATCAGCCGTATTTTCAATCCCGCTGCTGTACCTGGCCATGGGGCATATGCTCGGCCTTCCCATTCCGGGAATTGTCAACCCTGAGTTCAATCCTTTGATCTTCGGTCTGGTTCAGCTGGCTCTGACAATACCAGTCATCATTGCCGGAAATAAATTCTACAGTATCGGATTCAAGACTCTGCTCCGAGGTCATCCAAATATGGATTCCCTTATCGCCATAGGAACCAGCGCTGCCATTCTGTACGGCCTTTTTGCCATATACCGGATTTCTATCGGAGATATAGGTTTTGCAGGAGATTTGTATTTCGAAACCGCCGGGGTAATCATCACCCTCATTCTTCTGGGGAAATACTTTGAATCTGTAAGTAAGGGTAAAACATCCGAAGCCATCAAGAAACTCGCGGGACTTCAGCCGAAAACAGCAACTGTCATAAACGGCGATGAGGAAACAATAATTCCCATCGAAGAGCTGGAGGTGGGCGACATTGTTATCGTTAAACCCGGGGAGAAAATCCCGGTAGACGGCGAAGTGACTGAAGGTAGAACTACAATTGATGAATCCATGCTCTCCGGTGAAAGTCTGCCTGTATCAAAATCTGCCGGTGACCTGGTAATAGGAGCCAGTATCAACAAAAATGGAGTCTTTCGTTTTAAAACCACCAAAGTGGGGAAAGATACCGTCCTGGCCCAGATAATCAAGCTTGTAGAAGATGCCCAGGGGTCTAAAGCTCCGATATCCAGAATGGCTGACATCATTTCCGGATACTTTGTCCCGATTGTTATCAGTATCGCAATACTATCAGGTCTTATCTGGTTTTTTGCAGGTATGTCCTGGGTATTCTCCCTGACTGTATTTATTTCAGTCCTGGTTATTGCATGCCCCTGTGCGCTGGGACTGGCCACACCGACTGCGATAATGGTGGGCACGGGTAAGGGAGCGGAATTCGGTGTACTGATAAAGGGCGGCCGCCCGCTGGAGACTGCCCATAAAGTAAAGACGGTTGTATTTGATAAAACCGGAACTATCACCGAAGGGAAACCGATCCTTACCGACATTGTTGCAAGCGAAGGGTTCAGTGAGGATGAACTGCTTTTGCTGGCAGCATCCGTGGAGAAAGGTTCCGAACATCCTCTGGGAGAAGCCATCGTTGCAGCATCTGTTACCAGAAACATGAAATTAAAAACTGTTGAAGATTTCCAGGCCATTCCAGGTAAAGGGATTGAGGGAAAAATCGACGGACGCAGGATTTTTATGGGAAATCGAGCCCTTCTGGAATCGGAAGGAATTGAGTCTATTCAGCAGGAGCTTTCCGACAGACTGGCGGAAGAAGGTAAAACGCCAATGTTCGTGGTTGTAGACGACCGATTGGCCGGTATAGTAGCGGTAGCGGATACCGTTAAGGAAAACAGCAGAGAGGCCATATCTCTTTTGCATAAAATGGGAATAAATGTGGCCATGATAACCGGAGATAACAAGCGTACTGCCGGGGCCATCGCAAAGCAGGTTGGGATTGACCTTGTTCTTTCAGAAGTTTTACCCGGAGATAAAGCCGAAGAAGTGAGTAAACTTCAGGCAAATGGAGATCTGGTGGCAATGGTTGGTGACGGCATCAACGATGCTCCGGCACTGGCCATATCCGATCTGGGAATTGCCATCGGGTCCGGTACTGATATCGCCATGGAATCAGCTGACATTGTTCTGATGAAAAGTAACCTTCTTGACGTTGTCACAACAATTGAACTCAGCAGGGCCACCATCCGAAACATCAAACAGAACCTGTTCTGGGCATTCGGGTATAACATCCTGGGCATCCCCATCGCAGCAGGTATCCTGTACGCATTCGGAGGTCCGCTGCTCAATCCAATGATTGCCGCTGCCGCCATGGCCATGAGCTCAGTATCTGTTGTTTCAAATGCACTCAGATTACGAAGATTTAAAATCGAGAGGAGTATATAATGAAGAAATCAGTTTCTATTAACGGTATGACCTGCGGTCATTGTTCGATGAGAGTTAAGAACGCCCTGGAAGGTGTAGACGGGGTTACTTCCGCAGATGTCAGTCATGAAAACGGGACTGCCGTCATGCAGTTGTCCGGCGAGGTTGATCTGGCTCTGCTGAAGAGCGTCGTTGACGAATCCGGTTATACACTGACAGCTGAAATCAGCTGATACTGGAATCTGACTTTGGCCACTGTTAAGAACTGAGGGGATGCCCATGGAGAACGACAAAAAAAAAGCACTTAACCTGATGAAAACGGCCCGTGGGCAAATCGAATCGGCAATTAATATGCTCGAAGAAGACCGGTACTGTGTTGATATCTGCAAACAACTTCTGGCCATCCCCTCCCTCCTGGTTAAAGCCAATAACCTTGTTCTGCACAGACACATCGATACCTGTGTCAGTGATGCGATTGAGAATGGCGGAGGAAAAGAGAAGGTTGATGAAATTTTCGATCTCATCAATCAATATTCGGGGTAAGTAAACTTGTCTCCTGATTATAAAAAAATCCCCAAGTGACAGCGATTTATGAAAGCCTGGTCGGTCATTATACGACCTGCTCGGCTCTGCATCCTAAGCAATATGCCTGGTCGCAAGCTGTTGATTTATCGGGATCGCTCCTCACTTCGCTGTGGTACGACCTTTAATGCTCGGCCCTGCGTCCTGGCTCATTCGCTACTTCTAGGGGATAAAAAAACCTGGCGACATCCAGCGGGAACCGGAGGTTCTTGCGTCAGACTTCGGGATGCCGTGCATCCCTCCCTTCGGTGCGTTCCTCGTCGCTACCGCTCCTGCGGTACGCACCTGGCTACGGTCTTACGCCAAAAAAAATCCCTTACGGTTATGTGTTTTGAAAAGCAAGATGCTCATCACATAACTGTAAGGGATAAAAAAACCTGGCGACGAGTCGGGGTGCTTACCGCACCCCTTTCTCGATGCGTTCCTCGGCTGCGCCTGCGGTACGCATCTGCAACGGTCTTACGCCAAAAAAATACCCCAAGTGACAGCGATTTATGAAAAGCAAGATGCTCATTCGCTACCTCTTGGGGTAAAAAAAACCTGGCGACGACCTACTCTCCCACATCAAGTGCAGTACCATCGGCGCTGG
>JAUUYD010000055.1 GCA_030590585.1 Spirochaeta sp. | reverse complement strand
GGGGCTGAGATAAAGTCAGCTAGTCCTATCCGGTTATGAGCCCCCCCGTCAAAAATACCGCTCCGCCTGAAATCTGCAAAATCTTCAACATCCGATTGCTCCAGGAAAAAATCCAGCCATTCTCCAGTGCTGCGGTTTTCAGTAAATGCAGACTCAAATCCCAGGCGTCCGGCTAAAAGACGCAGCACTTCATAGTCATCTTTCACACCCTCCGGCGGCGGCTGTATCCGGGAAGAATAATAAAGGTAGTTATTGTCCGGAAACACAATATCATCCCGTTCAAGGTAATGAGAAACCGGAAAGACAACATCACTCCACCGGGCAGTCGGGGTAATGAAAAAATCATGTGTCACCATGAAGTCCACAGATTCCAGGGCACGCCGGCTCTTACCCAGATCACTGCCCTGGATTAGGTAGTTGGTACCGATGTTGTAGATTCCATTTATTTCCGAAGGGTAAGCGCCTTTACGTCCATCAAGAACAGCATCCGGCCAGCTGTTCACAGGAATTGAGGGTTGATCCGGCCGGAAAGGAGATGGAAGACTGCCGCAGCGGGGTTTTGGAACGGCATCCCAGACATGGGCACCCGCTGTCCCCCCGGGGAGTCCGGAATTACCCCGGGCCGCCTGAAGAGCTATGGAAAAGCGGTAAGCCTCCTCCCCGCCCAGGGTTCTCTGAATGGAAAGGCCAGGTAGAAGAGCCGCCGGTTTTGTAGTTCCGTAGATATCGGCCAGCCAATCGAAGTCTTTCCTCTTCATACCGCTGATAACACAAGCCCATTCAGGAGTCTTCGGGGTTCCGTCAGTCTCTCCGCTAATATATTTTTCAAGAACATCCCAGCCTGTTGTACAGCGCTCCAGAAAATCCCGGTCTATCTGACCTTTATTCAGAAACTCATAGAGCAGTGCCGCCATCACAGCAGAATCTGTACCGGGGTATAAAGGAATCCAACGGGCTCCGAGACGATCCACCGTCCGGGTTCTGCAGGGGTCAAGAACAAGCATCGGAACCTTCCGGGACTTCAACTCCAGCAAAACTGATTCCAGCTCATTACCGAAGCGCGTAACAAAAACATCCGCCCCCCAGAGGAGAATCAGCTCACTTTTGAGAAGTGTTGCCGGATCTGAGCCATGACGTCCCCCAAAAATCAGATCGGCCATATAATTTGCGGCGGTATGACTGTAATACCCGTGAGTCCGGGTTACATTTCCCCAGAGATTAAAGAACCTGCCTGCCACTTTGCCCGTATTGTGCAGGGCACTCCGGCATGCTCCGGAACCGGAGAGACCCAGCAGTGATTCGTCCCCGTATCTTGTTTTAAGCTCCTGCAGTTTCCCGGCTGTCAGATCCAGTGCTTCATTCCAGGACGCTTCCCGGAACTCACCCGAACCCCTTTTCCCCGTCCGGATTAAAGGTGTTTTCAGCCTGTCGGCAGCCCGAATGGTTTCAAGAGCTCTGAGTCCCCGGGCACAGGAGCGCATTCTATCCCCCTTAAGTGGGTTATCTTTCAACACACCCGTCCCGTCGGGGCCGGGAAAATAAGCAAGCGGACAGGTGGCGCCGCAGTCTCTGTTGCAGGCCACAGGGAGAAATGATTTTTCTGAACCAGGATTCATTCTCTAATTATAGGGTAAAATAAGACAATCCAAGCGCATCGTCCGACAATCGAAGATTCTTATCGCCAAGATGAATGACAACCCCGGGCTGAATATTCAAATTCTGATAAGTATCTCTGAACGCTCTGATTCCGCGAAGATCTTTTTTCCCCGGCCGGGAAGTGGATTTAATCTCAATGGGAAAGAATTTACCATCCTGTTCCAGCAATAGATCCACCTCTGCTCCATTGTGACTGCGCCAATGATAGACTGCGGGTGGAGAACTCATGGTAGTGAAGGTCTTAAGGATATCTGTTACAACCAGAGTCTCAACAATACTCCCCCAGGAGGGATGGGAAACAAGAGCTTGAGGCGTGGAGATATAAAGACTTTGCGCCAGCATTCCGGTATCCGTCATAAATCCTTTAGGTTTTCCACTGATTCTTTTCAGTGTATTTCCGGAATAAGCCGGGATTTCAACCCATTGAAATGTAGCCTTGAGAATATCGAGCCAACGTCTGGAAGTTTGAGCTGCCATACCGATATCCCGGCCTAATTGACTGTAATTCACCTCCTGACTACTCAGGGCACCACAAAGCCTGAAGAACCTTCCAAATTGTTGATAATCAGAAATCTCCGCCATCAGCCGAACATCCCGCTCTATGTATGTAGCCAGATAGGAGTTCAGATATGCGGGAATCATATCCAGGGGGAGTTTTTGAATTGCCGGCATCTGCCCCCTGTAGATATGCTCAGACAGTGAATAGGGAAGATGCAGACTGGATGACAGGAGAAGTTCCTTGATTTCACCATCAATTAATCTCTCAGGCCATCGTTTACCCTGAGATTCTCCTGCGCATTCAGAAAGATGAAATCCCATCAAAGTGAGAAGTACCGCCCGGCCGGCCAGGCTTTCAGAGATATTGTTCATCATCCCCCATTGCTGGGAACCAGTCAGAATGAACTTACCCGGCTGATGGTTCTCATCTACCAGGCGCTTAATTACCGGAATGAGTTCCGGTGCATATTGAATCTCATCAAGAATGAGCGGCCCTGTATGGTTTTTAAAGAAAATTTCAGGCTCTGATCTGGCATTTTCCACATCGCTTACCGGGTCAAAAACTACAATTTCATATCGGTCTCCCAATAGTTTTTTTAATAAAGTGGACTTTCCCACCTGTCTCGCCCCGGTAAGAACAAGAACCGGGAAGTGATCAATGTATCTGAGTAATTTCTCCGAAATAAAACGATATTGATATTCCATTTGTCTTCAATATAACCTCATTAATCATGATTTTCAATGATTGTATCACCGTTTTTCATGATTAATACTGTTTTATCCATGATTTTTAATGCTGTAAAGAACTGAATCCATTGAACCGAACACTCATCTGGAACGAATTATGACATTGACCGCCGCGTTCTGTTTCAATCGTTATGCGTTATACGATATGGTGACGAAGGAGAAACCGTAAATGACACCCACCCAGGCTGAAAGGCTTATCAACGATACAATCGCCGCAGTTAAACCTCTTGACGGAGAATCCCTCAGAACCGCCTCGGAGCGTATGGATGCCCTGCTTAAACCCCCGGGATCCCTGGGAAGATTGGAAGAGCTGGGTATCAAACTGGCGGGGATTCAAGAAACTGACCATCCTGCCGCCGATTCGAAATTATCCCTCATCTATGCCGGAGACCACGGTGTAACCGCCGAGGGTGTGAGTGCCTCCCCGCCCTTTGTCAGCGCCGTAATGGTGAAGGCCTTCTGTGCCGGTAAAGCGGGTATCAATGTCCTGGCGGGAATTGCCGGAGCAAAAGTAAAGGTTATCGATGTAGGGGTGGCCACTCCGTATGAGAAACCCGAAGGGTTGATTGTCCGGCGTATCAGAAAAGGAACCGGCAATATCCGGGTAGAGGCGGCAATGAGCCGTGATGAGGTATTGCTGGCCATAGCCGCCGGTATTGAGACAGCCCGGGATGCCATAGCGGAAACAGGGGCTCAAATCGTCGGTATCGGTGAAATGGGCATTGGTAATACAACATCCGCTGCAGCCCTTACCGCGGTTTTCACCAACCGGGATCCGGCAACGGTAACCGGCGGTGGTACCGGTATCGGAGATGCCGGCCTGAAGAAGAAAATTAAGGTTATCAAAGATGCCATTGAACTCCACCACCCGGATTCCGCAGATCCAATCGCTGTAATGGCGGCTCTTGGAGGGCTTGAAATTGCCGCTATGTGCGGCGCCATGCTCACCGGGGCTGCAGATGGTGCTCTGGTACTCATCGACGGATTCATCAGCGGCGCCGCAGCTCTCACCGCCTATTCCATGGCCCCGTTGGTGAGGGAAAGAATGGTACTGAGCCACTTATCCGCCGAGCCCGGGCATCGCGCCATGGCGGCAAAGCTGGAACTTAAGCCGGTACTGGATCTGGGTTTTCGTTTGGGAGAAGGAACCGGCGCCGCCGCTGTGATGCCCCTTGTTGCTGCCGGCGCGGCCCTGTTAAGCGGGATGGGAACCCTGGAAGAAGAGCTGGTAAAACTGCAGGATCCTTCGTGAGAGCCCTGGCGGAAGCTCTTCGCTTCCTGTCTATCATCCCTTTTCCCGGTAAACCTCCAAAAAACACTTCATCTGTCCTGGCCGTATATCCCTGGGCCGGGGTTATTCTGGGCATCATTGCCGCCGCTGCCGCATGGGCAGGAGGATGGGTATTCAGCGGGGCGGGAATAGCGGTTATTACCGTTACCGCCCGCATCGCTATCACCGGCGGACTGCACATGGATGGGCTTGCCGATCTGGCCGACGGTATCGGAGGCGGGCGGGACAGGGAAAAACGCCTGATGATTATGGCCGACAGCCGCCTGGGATCCTTCGGAGCTCTGGCACTCCTGGTGATGGCGGCCCTGCAGATTACAGTAATAGCCGAGCTATTGGTGAAAACCCCGGGTAATCATCTGTCTCTGCAGGCTCTTTATCCCCTGATCTTCGCACCGGCACTCTCCCGTGGTATAATTCCATTAATGATGCGTCTATTCCCCTCGGCCAGACCCGGGGGTATGGGAGACAGGAACCGCGCCTCAGCAAGCCCCCTCGCCGTTATGACGGCGTTGATTTCGGTTACTGTCATAGCCGCATTCTTTTACGGAATTGCCGGAATTATTATCACTGCCGCTGTAACACTCTTAATTCTTGGAATAGCTGCCGGGGTATCCAGGCATCTGGGGGGGCTGACCGGGGATGTCTACGGTGCCCTGATTGAGATTGGTGACCTTTTGGCTCTTTTCGGAATATTACTGTTATACCGCTTCGATCTGTCCACTCCCGGACTGTTAAAACTGATTACATGACGGAGATACTCCTTCTCCGACATGCCGAACCGGAATCTGCCGGTTTGTATATAGGAAGAAAGAGCGATCCGGAATTGAGTCCGAACGGCCGATTGAAAGCAAAAGAGATTTCATCGGTACTGGCCCTTGAAAAAACCGACCGGCTCTATTCAAGTCCTCTGAAAAGGTCCTGGGAAACCATCATGCCGACTGCCAGGAAGACCGGGCTGGATACCTTTATCTCCGAAGGCCTCTCTGAAATTGATTTTGGTGAATGGGAAGGCATGGGGTGGAAAGAAATTGAACGGCGTGACCCCGATCTCTGGCATTCGTGGCTGGATAACCCCTGGGAAATCCCACCGCCGGGAGGAGAAACCCTCAAAGAGCTCCAGGAACGGGTTATCACTTCCCTGAACGAAATAATAAGCAGTCATCCCGGAGAAAAGATTCTCATCGCCACTCATGGCGGTCCAATCAGATCGATATTGGGTTATGCCCTGTCATTGGAACCCACGGCATTCTGGAGTGTGGGTATCGACTATGCCGGTCTCTGCCGTTTCAGACGCCAACCCCTCGGTGCTCTGGATCTGCTTCAATGGAACATTCCATTATAATAGGTCGATAATGCGCTATAGGTCATTTTTATAAAAAATAGGCTGTATCAACAGGTTCTTTCAGAATGGTAATTTTGAAAGAATCTCATATATCAGTTCATATTTTTACACCGATTGTGGTATTCTACCGCCTGAAACCATTTTACCGGAGTGAAATATGAAATATCTTAAACGTGCGGTCAGCCTGCTGCTTATCGTTGTGATTGCCCTCACAGGCTGTAACAAAGAGGATGCAAGCCAGCTGGAGCTTACAGAGAAAAAAGAAACGTTCGAGTTTAATTATGCTGTCTTCTTTCCTGCTACCCATCTTCAGGCTCAAACCGCTGAAGCCTGGGCAAAGGAACTGGAAAAAAGAAGTGACGGACAGATAAAAATTACGTTTTTCCCCGGCGGCACCTTAACAAAAGCTGCTCAGACATACGAAGCGGTTGTATCCGGTGTTGCCGACATTGGAATGAGTGTCTTTGCCTATTCCAAAGGACGCTTTCCTCTCCTCGAGGGCCTGGATCTTCCCCTTGGATATCCTGATGGAGTTACCGCCACCAGAATTGCCAATGAAATGGTGAAGAAGTATGAACCCGAAGAGCTTTCGGATGTTCATGTCCTCTACCTTCATGCCCATGGACCTGGAATCCTGGCCAGTAAAAAGGAAGTCAACAGTCCGTCAGATATTGCCTCAATGAAGATTCGGGCAACAGGTCTTTCAGCCAAAATCGTAAGCGCGCTAAACGGAACACCTCTCTCGATGAGCCAGGGAGAAACCTATGAATCCCTTCAGAAGGGTGTCGTTGATGCCACGTTCTGTCCGATTGAGACTTTAAAGGGCTGGAAACAGGGAGAGGTTATCGATTATGTGATTGATACCAAGGCCATCGGTTATACCACAACCATGTTTGTTGTCATGAATAAGGTCAAATGGGATTCTCTTCCTGAAAATCTTCAGAATATTATGACTCAGGTCAGTGATGAATGGATCTATAAACAAGGTGAAGCCTGGGATGAAAGTGATAAACAGGGTGAAGCTTATGTGAAGGATCTGGGGAAAACCTTTATCTCATTCAGTGATGCTGATAATGAGGCTTTAATCTCCGCCATGGCTCCAGTCTACGCGGAATATGTTGAGGCTGCTAAAGAAAAGGGGTTGCCCGGGGATCTTTTTCTTGATGACATTCGGAATCTACTGAATAAATGAAGTTCTTCTCATCCGTCAGCCGTATCATCATCATATTTGCCTATATTGCCGGGGGGGCAATATTACTGATGATGATGATTACTGTGGTGGATGTCATCCTGCGGATGTTCGGCATTGGAATTACCGGAGCATACGATCTCGTCAGAGCCTGCGGAGTCCTGGCTGTGGCCTGTGCCCTTCCCTATGTGACAGCAGTCAAAGGGCATATTGCCATTGAGTTTTTCTATCATAAATGCAGCAGGCGAGGCCGGTTGATCCTCGATATCATTTTTCGATTCTCCGCTCTTGTAATTTTCGGCGGTCTGATGATTCAGACATTTCGTCATGGTCTGTCTCTCTACAGCAGCGGGGAAGTCTTTCCAAACCTCGGGATGCCTGTCTTCTGGATTCCCCTGGTTATCAGTCTGAATTGTCTCTTGATGATAGTTGTATTTATCTATCATCTTATTCACCCGGGAAAAGAGTTCATCAAACCATGAGTCCAATACATATCGGTATAATCGGTTCTTTAGTCCTGTTCGGCCTCCTTTACACCAGTATGCCTGTGGCCTTTGCCATGATTGCCTCGGGTGTTCTGGGTTTTGCGCTTATTATCAGCCCTCAAGCCGCGTTCAGCATGGTTATAGCCGAATTGTTTGAGACATTCAGTTCCTATAATCTTACGGTTATACCGCTGTTTGTCATGATGGGGCAGGTTGCCTTTCACGCGGGAATCAGTACACGCCTTTTCCGTACGGCCTATGTCTGGGTTGGTCATTTCAAGGGTGGCCTTGCGATGGCCACAGTAGGGGCCTGCGCGGGTTTTGGAGCCATAAGCGGTTCGGGTCCTGCGACTGCGGCAACGATGGCTGCAGTGGCCCTGCCCGAAATGAAGCGTTACGGTTACGCTGATTCTCTGGCCTCGGGTACGGTTGCCGCAGGGGGATCTCTCGGGATGCTGATTCCCCCCAGTGTTGTATTTATTGTCTATGCCCTGATGACTGAGCAGTCCATTGGAGACCTCTTTCTGGCGGGAATTGTACCGGGTATTCTGATTGCCGCTTTGTTCGGCTTGAGTATCTATATACGCTGTTCCAGGGATAAGAAACTGGGACCTGCCGGTCCGAAGCACTCCTGGAAAGAGCGCTTTTTATCCTTGAACGGGGTGGTGGAAACAGTTCTACTCTTTATTTTGGTAATGGGAGGGATGTTTATCGGCCTCTTTACACCTATAGAGGCCGCCGCCATCGGCGCGGCCGGTAGTTTTCTCATCGCTATTCTACAGAAAGAACTCAGCTTCCCGAAACTTAAAAAAATACTGTTGGAAACAGTGAGAACCTCCAGCATGGTCTTTTTCATTGTGGCAGGCGCGGTTATCTTCGGCCGATTCCTGGCAGTCTCCCGTATACCTTTTGCCGTAGCCGAATTTTTTGTATCACTCCCGCTGCCGGGTGAAATGATAATGATGCTGATTATTCTGTTCTTTCTGGTGGCAGGCTGCTTTATAGATGCCCTGGCATTAATACTCCTGACAATACCCATATTCTTTCCGGTTGTTATGGAATTGGGCTTTGATCCCATCTGGTTTGGTGTAATTGTCGTCGTAATTACACAGATGGGAGTTATCACACCTCCGGTTGGAATCAATGTATATGTCGTAAGCGGGATTGAAAGAGATATTCCTCTCACTGTCATTTTCAAGGGTGCTCTTCCCTTTTTAACCATGCTGATTCTGGCAGCTTTCATTCTGATTCTGTTCCCGCAAATCTGTCTTTTTCTGCCTAATCTATTTCATTAAAAGGGAGAGTTCCATGCCATACAGGAATCTGTTTAAAAAAATTCTGTTCTGCACGGATTTTAATACCGACGCCATGTCGGCTTTTCATTACGCCCTGAATATTTCTGAAGGAAATCCGGAGTGTGAGCTGATAATTTTCCATGTCATCCCCGAGCCGGATGCCCGTTTCTGGAATTCATATATCTATGAAGTGGATGATGTGGACAGCAAAGCCGAACATGATATTGATTCCAGAATTACCGAGGCTTACCGCAGCAGGATTCCCGATGGTACGAATTACTCTGTCCGTACTGTTGAAGGCAATGTGGGGGAGCAGATACTGAAAGTTTCTCAATCTGAAGATATTGATCTGATAATCATCGGCAGGGGAGCAGGCCCAAACCTGATCAACCGGCTTCTGGGTGATTTTGTCAAAAAACTGATTCATAAAGCGAGCTGTCCGGTGCTGGTGATTCCTGAAAACTCTTCTGATAAAATAGACCGTTAGCGCGCCAGAGGTCATTTAAATGGATATTATTTTACATATATCTCAATATTTTATTATTTATTGACCTATACCGCAATAAGTCCTACTCTATTCTTATGTGCGGCGAAGATCCCAACATACCCATGTTCCAAGCACTCAAAGACGGCCGAAGGGCCTTCAGGGAAGTTGCCGAAGAACTGGGAATCACCGAAAACACCGTCCGGGCACGTTACAAAAAGCTCATCGATGCCGGTGTGCTGGAAGTTACAGCTCTGGTGAACCCGGAAATGATTGAAGGACACCAGACCGCAATGGTGGGTATGAAGGTAAAATCCGCCGACCTTATCAGCGCCGGGGAACGAATCGCCGATCTCAAAGGCGTTATCAGTGTCCGTGTTGTTACCGGACGATACGATCTGCTGGTGGAAATCCTCTTGAAAGAGGGCTTTGGCCTTCTGGAGTTTTTCACCGGCGAACTGGCTTCAGTGGATGATGTCCAGGATTTCGAAACCTTCGTTGTGTACAAATCCTTTGGTCATTCAGTCCCCTATGTTCTGTAATTATTCAATTATGGAGGCTCCGTATTGGGAGAAGTAATTTTGAAGAAAACACCGCTGCATCCGCTGTATTCCGTACGT
>JAUUYD010000481.1 GCA_030590585.1 Spirochaeta sp. | reverse complement strand
CCCATCGGGGATGCGGCAGGGGCTCTACATGCTCGAAAAAACCATGACGTTCATTGAAGGCCCTTAAGTGTTTGAAGTTGGCCCCCTGACCCATGCTGAAGGCCACCTTCAGGTTTGCCCCGGCTTTAATCTGCCGGGCCATTGAATCGGCCATCCAGGAATCCAAGTCTTCACTCATTCCTTTGACATCGTAGTAATTCAGGTTTTTGCCATCCCGGATGTAGCCTACAGGACTTAAGGCCGTGATATAAAACCGGCGGTAAAAGGCTTCCGGGCCGCCGAAGGCGGATATCATCCTGTAAACAAAATCACTGGAGAGTTCCCGGCCTCCTTTTAACTGATGATTAATACCGCAGTCATCGGCCAGACGCGTCGGGTCGGTAAAACAGATTCCCGTTACTCCGGCACCAAAACGGCCGGGGTTGATGCCGATAAGAAATGTGCGTTTTTCACTGTCCGCGAAGTATTTTGAATAAAAGGCCTTCAGAACCCGTTTCACTTCACTCTTGTCAAAGGGCCAGAGAACTTCCACATCTTCGGGAAGCTTCTCGGGAGCCCTCAGCATTGAGAAGAACTCCAGGATTCCTGTAGAAAACATTAAAGGACACTCTCCAGGCGTTTTTCATCCCGGATAACCAGGATCCCGCGGTTTCTTCCTACAAGACCTTCGGATTCCATGGCACTGAGTTCCCTGGAAACAGCTTCCCTGGAACAGTTTATGCCCGCGGCAAATCGGGACACATTGATATGAAAACCGTCATCTCCGATATATTCTCCCAGGAGAGAAAATGCAATTTTCTGCCTGACTGTTTTCAGCGACAGGACTTCAATTGTGCTGCTCAAGTGAGACATTTTACGGGAAATACCGGCAAGGAATGAAACCAGTGTATCGTTACCGCCGAAGTATTCCAGAACATGTGCCTGTTTCACTTCGACAACCCGGGAGGGTTTTGATGCTATCAGCCATCCCGGATAATACTCTTCGGTGAAGACAATAAGTTCCGCAAAAATATCACCGGCCCTGAAATCCTTGAGAAATATTTCTTTCCCTGTGGTTAATACCCTGGAGAGGCGAATCTCTCCGGTGAGAACCATTCCCATTGCCCGGCAATTCTCATCGGATCGATGGAGAACCTCACCCTTCCCTAAGTCGAGCCGTTCACCATGCTTGAACAAATCTCCATATAAGCGGTATTCGAGGCTCATGATTCATTCTAGCATTATTTCCATTCAAAATTGCAGACAGATTCGGGGCAGACATCTATACAGTTCCCGCAAAGCAGACATTCATTACTGGTATTTCTCCGCTTTTTATTATCAAGTGTGATGATAGATCCGGTCGGGCAGACTCTCTGACACTTCCCTCCACCGATACAACCCTCTTCATTAATTTTCATCGTGTATAGGGCCTTCCTGGAAGTAAAGCTCAGGATGGTTCCAAAGGGGCAGAGCTGGCGATGCCAGAAGGCTTCCTGGAATATCAAGGTAAGCAGGATTGAGAAAACCGTCATATACAGCAGAACATTGAGATGTATGCCCAGGCGCTTGAGGAGTACCATGGAAACTATGAAAACAACCAGAACCGCGATGCGGAGGAACCTGTTGCTTAAGATAGCCGGAGCTTTCAGCCTTTTAATCCCCAATTTCCGATAAACCTTATCAATCACTTTAAAGGCTGTGTGCATCGGGCATATCCAGCTGCAGTAAAACCGTCCCAGAAGGACGGAGAGAATTGCTGAAATCCCGAAAACAACAATCCAGAGCTGAAGTTTGTGCTGCATCAGCAGGAAAACAAAAATTCCGATTGATATGAGCCCTGTAACCCATTTAAGTATATTGAGAGTTTTATTCTTGATCATGTATTCCCCCGTAAGAAGATTCTACAACAAGACACGAAAAAAACTTTGTGATATGTATCACAGTTGGTGCGATGTCAGTTGAGCTTCTTTCAAAATAGCAATTTTAAAAGAAACTCAATATGAGGTCGAATACTTATTTTGTACTATATAAAAAATAAGTATTCTAAAGGTATGGGTAATTCCATAAATACTCGCTTTTTGAAATTACCTCAGTTGTTAAAACAAATCCAGCTGCTTCCCGCCGATTACAGAATCGAAGTTTTCTCCCTGCTGAGCCAGTACATCGTTCGCCAGGGATTTAAGCTGTTTCTCAACGTAGTGGTTATAGTCAATTTCAGCCGGCTCGAGCTCCAGAGGTACCGGACCATCGGGGGTCATCAGGTATTCGACTTCTCTCAGGTCACGTGAACCGTCAGGATCGAGGAGTTTTACGGCTCGGACATGAGGCGGAGGCGACTTGTAGTCCTTTGCGGGCCTGGAAAGCCGCCTCTTATAAATAAGCTTGTCATCGAATTCACCTTCTTTGAGCCGGGTGACGGTTTCACGTATCCAGGGTTTTAAATCTTCACCGGCAAAATACCGACGAAAGAGTTCATGCTGGAAATCACGGGCCAGGGCTGTTGAGTCGGACCGGACAAACTCCATACCTTTAATTTCCACACTTCCGTCTGGGAGCAGACCGGCATAGCGTTTTACAGCAGCCTCGCTGCCGCTGCCGCTTCCGCTTCGCATCATCGGAAGAAAAAGCCGCACATAACGTTTCTCAAACTCCAGTTCCAGCCGGGAGGGAATACCAAAACGGCTTCGTATTGTCTCCCGGAAGTAATCATCCACACGTTTTGCCAGAATCCGGCCGGCATTGTCGGCATCCTGCCGCTCTTCGGTTTTCAACTTCACAAATATCGAGTCGGTATCCCCGTAGAGTACTTGATATCCCCAGGATTTCAGACGCTCAACCGAGGTTTCCAGT
>JAUUYD010000266.1 GCA_030590585.1 Spirochaeta sp. | reverse complement strand
CTTCACTTGAAGATACGGCAGCCGATGCTTCTTTCGGGGTAATGAAAGAGCTGGTAACCGGCATCCGTACCCTGCGGAGTGAGTTTACCGTTCCACCTTCAAAACAGGTGAAAGTGAGAGTTGAAGCAGAAGGTGATGCTGCGGAGTCCTTGAACGGCACCATGGATATTGCCGCTGTACTGGTGCGCTCGGATGATTTCGCTCTGATGAAAGAAGGCGATTCTCTAGAAGGTTCACTGGCTGTCGTCGGCCGGAGCTTTACTGCTCATGTGTTCATTAAAGATCTGATCGATGTGGAAGCGGCGGTTCAGAGATTCCGGAAATCCCTGGACAAGATGGTAAAACTGATCGAAGCTAAAAAGAAGAAGCTCACCAATGAGAACTTTGTTTCCAGGGCACCTGAAGATATAATTCTGAAAGAGAAGGCCTTATTAGCGGAGATGGAAGATACTGTGGAACGCAGTGCGTCGTATCTGTCTGCCCTGGAAAGCTGAGAAATATTTATCCGAGGGTCAGGAGGCTGGTTATATGAGAAAATTCATTCTCTTTCTAGTTCTGGTTGCGGCTGTTGCCGTCGGATATTCAATTTTCTCCGATCCTGAGCGTCGGGAAAAAGCTTTTAGTGCCATTGAGGGTTCAACGGGTGTCGATCTGGGTGAGGATACGGGAAAGCTTATCGGTGATGCTGCCGGGAAGATATTTAAAGATTTAGGTGACACTCTCAGCGATCCGAAATTTCGTCGATCCCTGGAACGCTGGGGAAAAGATGCCTTTGAAAGCCTGGATGAATCCCAACTGAAGGATCTTAAAGAAGCTCTCAAAGGGGAAGCGGAAAAGGGCAGTGGGGATTTCGACAGTATTTTTGAGGAATATCTCGGGAAGACAGGTGATTCATGAGCCGCTTCACCAAAGAACGGCTTGTTTTCGGTGAATGGCTGATTCGTAAAGGCCGGGTAGAAGCTGTGGTTCTGCAGTCTGCCCTTGAAATCCAGAACGCTGAAAAGAGTGATACTCTTAGAAAGTCTCCAAGGCTGTTGGGTCAGATTCTTCTTGATGACTTCCAGGTTTTCCGAAGTCGGGTGGAATTGAATAACGCCCTGATTGAGTTCGAAAAAGTGAAAAAGGTTATTGAGCTTAGAAAAGGCGAGCTGAACATCAAAGATAATTTGCCGCCCCTGGTTAAAACAAAGAATAATCCTCCCGGCGAAAAAGCCTCAATCGGTCCGATGAAACAAGCTGCCGACCGCTCCTTATTCGGTCAATTTCTCATCGAAAAAAAGAAAATCAATGAGATTATTCTGGAACAGGCTCTGGATACTCAGAACCTGGAGTCCAAGGAGACTCTCCGCCGGAGTCACAGACTTCTTGGAGAAATCCTTATGGACGATTTCAATGTATTCTCCAGCCGGGTGGAACTGAACAGGCTGCTTATCGAGTTCGGTACTTTTAAAGCACAGCTGGAGGCTCAGAGAACCGAGCTGATGTTTCTTTCACGGAACGGCTGAATCCAGACGTACGTATTGAAAATATTGCATGTACGTACTATGATTGTCTCAGGAGTCAGAGATGATTTTTACAGCAACAAAACTACGGCAGAATTTATACAACATTCTTGACGGTGTTATTGATAGCGGTATTCCCGTTGAAATTGAACGTAAAGGTGTCCTGTTGAAAATTGTTCCTGAGGAAACGATGGACAAATGGGATCGCCTGGAAGAACATCATGTTATTAACGGAAATCCGGAAAGCATTGTGTCTGTGGATTGGTCTGAGGAGTGGAACAATGGAGATGATCTATGATTTATCTGGATACACACATTGTTGTCTGGCTGTATCAGAAAGACCGGGAGAGATTTTCTCAAGTATCGCTTTCAAGTATCGATGAGAATGAGCTTTTTATTTCACCAATGGTGAAAATGGAATTGGAATTCCTCTTTGAAATAGACCGCATAACAGTAAATGCAAAGAGAATCCTTGAATTTCTGAAAAGCAGGATAGGTTTGAAGATTTGTGAAAAGCCTTTTCAGGAAGTGATTCAGAACTCTCTGGAAATGAAATGGACCAGAGACCCCTTTGACCGTATAATCACAGCTTATGCTGCGATAGATGATTCCATTCTGATAACAAAAGACAGATTGATACGAAAACATTATCCTCATGCTCTCTGGTAGAAATATCCCCCCGATCTAATCTATCAGCCTTACAACTCTACCGCTTAATGTCTGAACAGCTCTGGCATGAGCATCCCGGGAGCTCTCCCAATCAACAGCATCATTTTGAGAGTCAAATTTCTGTGTAAATCTGAGTATATCAGCTTCCAGTTCATTAAGTGACTTCTCCAGATGTTTACCCAGGGTAACCAGAAATAACTGCATATCTTTCTTCTTTAAAACTTCAACGGCCATATCGATCAGATCTGCGGCATGAATCAGGCATGGCCCCCGGGATGCATTGAAAAGACTGCGAAACTCTTCTTCCTCAATAAACAGTTTAATCGCCGTATAGCTGTATCTCTTCAGGTCGCGTTCCTGAGACCGGCAGATCAGACATTCCCCGGATTGAGAGCGAACGGCGGAGGAAAAGGCAGCTGCTGTTTTTGCCGAGGCTCCCCGGGAGAGATTTTTTATCTTACCGGCCATAGTTCTACGGATCTGCTGTAAATGGGTATGGGCTATAAGACCCAGGTGATGGGCATGCCCGGCCTCTCTCATCATGGGGAAGTGCCGGGGACAGAATCCCTTATCATTCACAAGTACCCGGGTTTCCGGATTCATCACCGAATTTCCCAGATAATACTCAACATGCCGGTTCTCGGCATCATCCATCAAAGAACAAAGCGGGCAGGGTGTGTCAGAGGCCCAGGCGTCATGAACGGGTATTGTTTCCAGCTGATATTTCACGAACTTGAGTATATCAGGCTTTTGTAATATGACAATCCTGACATAATTACTATTAAATATGGATTTCCTAATATAGTTTGGATATTCTATTAGCAGTTCAATGGAATAATTACCGAAAATTATCGTGAGAAAAGGATTTATTATGTTTCATGGTATTCGATTTAAATCGGCCATTATTCTCATACCTTTCTTCTTCATTATACTTGGCTCCTGTACCACCGGTTTTTCCGACGGAGGTCAAACTCGATTGGACTCACTACTGGAGATGCAGCCGGCACCTGCGCTAACCCCTGGAGAGGTGGTTGGTATACAGTTGGCGGCATTCAGAGCCAATGACATAGAGGATCAGGGCATAGCTGTTGCGTATAGATTTACCTCCCCGATGAATAAAAAAATTACAGGTACGTTTGAGAATTTTGCTCAGCTTGTAAAACAGGAAAATTTTGCTCCGATGCTTGACAATACCGGATTCGAACTCGGACCTGAGGAAACTCAAGGTAATACAGCCATGGTGGCAGTCAGGGTTGAGATTGCCGACGGTAATACCACCAGTTACATCTTTGTGCTATCACTTCAGAAAAGCGGTGCTTTCAGCGGCAGCTGGATGACCGATGGAGTCCTTAGGGTTGATTCAAAGGCGGCATCGGCGATTCAGGCTCCTGTAACAATCGATTCCTGAACCGCCAGTTTGCATTCAGTCCAGATATTCGATTTCCCAACTCAGATTACAGGCTTTTTTGAGCATGGCCGATACTCCGCAGTAACGATCCTGGGACAGTGTGACGGCTTTACGAACCTTGGCATCGTCAAGATTGTCCGTGGATTTAAACTGATAGAGAACCCTTATATTTTCGAAGGTTTTAGGATGCTCATCCCCCAGATCTCCCTCTACCCGGATGTTGAACCAGCTGAACTCCTGCTTCATCTTCTTCAATACGGCTACAACATCCATGCCGGTGCAGCCGGCTAAGGAATTGAGAAGAAGAGGTTTCGGCATCGGGCCTTTATCGGTGCCGCCGAATTCTTCTGCTGCGTCTACGGTGAACTTGTGACCACCCACTGTATTTTCAAATGCCATTCCATCGAGCCAAAGTGTGTCGGTTGTCTGCTGAGTCATTTCAGCCTCCTGCTGTATTCTTGTATAATCAGGGTATGTGTTTCAACGCTGCACTGGTACAAACCGCTGAAATCATCAAAGAACTGTACGGCGCGAAGTTTCCTTCCGAAAAATTTGATGTTCCCTCTTTTTTTACATCGGCCTTTTCGCATCCACGCTGGCCAATACTCAAGCAGGATAATCGGGATAGTTTCGTTCCCGGGATATGGGGGCTGATTCCATCATGGACAAAATCGATCGATCAGGCTGATTCAATCAGGGATAAAACCCTGAACGCCCGGTATGAGACCCTGGATTCAAAGCCATCTTTCCGGGGGCTTGTTAATCGGAAACGCTGCGGGGTACTGGTGGATGGATTTGTTGAATGGCGCTCTTTTGGAGGGAATAAATATCCCTACCATATTGCCCTCCCGGGGAAGCGGCCTTTTTTACTGGCAGGTATCTGGGACCGGTGGAAAGATCCGGGAAGCGATACCGAAGTGGAGATTTTTTCTGTAATAACTGTGGAAGCGAAAGGAATACCTGCTCAGATTCACAATACGAAACTACGGATGCCCCTGAT
>JAUUYD010000219.1 GCA_030590585.1 Spirochaeta sp. | reverse complement strand
GATTTTATCATAAAAGAGAATGAAATCGTGCCAATCAATATTGGAAAACACGATGAGTTATATTGATTAACCGGGGTATGCATAGCCTGTTGGACCAACCGATAGAGCACCTTGCCTCGTGAAACTGAAGTGCGGCGATTGATTTCTCAATATGCCTCTTCATTCCATGGCAAACATTCGCTGAAATGTAAAAATCTACAAGTAAAGGACGCCAGAGGTCAATTAAGAACTTTTTACAAATCAGGGCTTGACAATTCTCAGAAATGGATTATCTTATGAATAGTACTATACAACGAATAGTACTAGGGAATGTATAAACCGGCTGTGAAACAGTTGAGGAGGAAAGTATGAACAATCAATTCAAGAAGGGGGTGTTGGAGCTCTGCGTCCTGGAACTTGTACGCCGTAAGGATTATTACGGTTATGAACTGGTTCAGGACATTTCAAGAGATATCGACATCTCGGAGGGAGCGCTGTACCCGATACTTCGGCGCCTTTCCAAGGAAGGAATCTTCGAAGCCTATCTCGAGGAATCAGGCGGAGGACCCCCCCGGAAGTATTACAGGATTACCGGTGAGGGAGAAAAGCGGGCTGAGGCTGTGCGCCTTGAATGGGAAGATTTTCTCGATAGAGTAGGAAGGATTCTGAACGAGAGCCGGGAGGTAAGCGTATGACTGGCTATCTGACTGAGAAGAAGTATCTGAAAGCTCTGAAAAGGGAATTAAGAGGTATGTCTGAAGAAGACAGACGGACCATTATGGACGATTATCGGGAGCATTTCCGTCAAAGCATGGAAGCTGGTCAGTCTGAAGAAACTACGGCTGTAGCTCTCGGCAACCCGGCGGACCTTGCATTGGATGCTAAAGAAGAACTCGGAATCGAGAAGTTTCGGGAAACATCTGCGGGTAATGCAGTGCGAATGTCACTCTCAAGTCTGAGTCTACTTCTCTTCAACGCCATAGTCGTTGCAGGGCCCTATGCCGGGCTGGTTGCCGGACTGGCCGGGCTTTGGGCCGGAGCTGTGTCCATTCTGATTTCCGGTGTGGCTGCGACTCTCTTTATACCCCTGGAACCCATCTTGAGAATCTGGCTGCCTATAGAGAGGATCGCCGGTGTGATGCCGAGGCTCGCCGTATTCTTCGATGGAATTGCCATTGCGGCCCTGGGAGCTCTTGCCGTTATCGGGATGATTTACCTCACCCGGTGGTTCATCGTCGGGTCTGTGAAATATGCCCGGATGACCTGGCGTATTGTTACGAGTTAGAGGAGGAAAAGCATGAAAATATTCAGAATGGAAACAAAAAAATTGGCCCTGTGGCTGGTGGTAATATTTGTTGCAGGAGCAGTGATTTCAGGAATTTTTCTGTTGACCTCCGGTTTGCCCCGGAGCATCCGGAACGGTGAGGAATGGCCGCCGTTACATCAGGGTGATGGTAAGGATGTTGTCATTGACGAGTCCAGGGAGTTCCCTGCAGGCGGCATTGAAGAGCTGGATATAGAGCTCCGTTTCGAGAACGTTGTGATATCAGCGGTGAGGGGCGATGTTATCACTCTTCGGTATCATGGAACGGTGCGTCCATCGCGTAAGGTGGACGATTTGAAGAAAATCTTTTTTACAGAGCAATCCGGTACCCTGCTCACAGTTGATAGCCGATGGGGCAACATACCGATTAATAACCATCATATTACCCTTGAGGTTGGGATTCCATCAGGCACACTTGAAAAACTGACTTTCTATGGAGCTTCGGGGAATCATGAAATCTCCGGATTGAATCTGGATTCCCTGGATGTTCGAGGGGCTTCCGGACGTATTGCTGTTAGGGATATTTCGGCTGAAACAGCTCTTGTAAAAGCATCATCCGGATCGGTGACGGCTGAAAACTGGAAGGTAGGCAGCGGGCGGATTGAATCATCATCAGGAAACCTGAAACTTGAAGAGATATCGGCAGCTGGAAATCTGGAGCTGAAATTATCCTCAGGAAGCTTAAACGCTGTGGATATCGAGGCTGCGGTTATCGAGGGCCGGATATCCAGCGGCAGAACCGTGCTGAAGGGTATCTCGGGCAGCCTTGAGTTGAAAAGTTCCTCAGGCAGTGTAGATGTAGAATTCCGGAATCCCGGGAACAGTATCAATATCAATGTTACTTCCGGAGGAATCGATGTCGGGTTACCGGCGGGAACGGAGTTCATGCTGGATGCCAGGGCCAGCTCGGGGACTATCCGTAGTGATTTTGCAGTTATGATTTCCGGATCAATGGCAAAAAATAGTCTTCAAGGTGTGACAGGCATCAGTGGAACCGGCGGAGGAAGGTCAGTGGAACTTAAATGTTCATCGGGCAAAATTGTCTTGAGGGAAATTGCTGCCGACTGAGTTTTGGGGTATTCGGCGACTCATTATATTGTCGGATACCCGTTTTTCTCTTTCTTTCAAACTGTCTTTCAGATTCCATAATGAGTCCTTCCTTTATACTGTAGACGATACGGTCTTGTAGATTCAGATGGAGAGAATAATTTCCTTCAAGTATCAATCCCAGGGCCAGAGGATACAGCGGTCGTGGGGGCCGAAGAGGGAAATATCGGCGTTGCCGGAGATTACCATGCTTGTTATCTCGGCCCCGATGAACTCTTCGGCGGCCCTTTTCAGTGTAGCACCGGTATTTCCGACATCATCGGTCAATAGTATACGTTTTCCCCGGACATCTTCAGTCCAGGGTCCGATGATCCTGGGTTTCTCACTAAGGGGTTTATGGCTGTCGTCCCGAAAGGATATCCGTATGTGTTTCAGTGGAACATCCAGCCACCGGGCGGCCAGATAGGCAGGGAGCAGGCCGCCCCGCTCGATACCAACCACCATATCAAAATCCCCTGAAACTTTTTTTCTGACGGCGGCCATCATCTCATCCAGGCTGATAATCTGTTCGCCGTCGTCGGGCATCTTGTTTTCAATTGAATCGCTTTTCATTTTGCCTTTCTCTTCTTGTGCATCAGGGTGCCGATACCATCCATGGTTTTTCCAAGACGGCCTTCATACTCCCGGGAAATGGATTGCATCAGATCAGAGATTGGCAGTGATTGGGGACATTTTTCCAGGCATACGCCGCAGGATGTGCATTTGGAGGCCAGTCCGCTCTGTCCCGAAAGAACGCTGCCGACGGTGGAGAGATAGAATACCCGTTGACCGAAGGTATGTCGAATTGTTTTCCACTCATTGTACAGATCAAAAACTTCGGGAATAGCGACTCCGAAGGGGCAGGGCAGACAGTAGCGGCAGGAAGTGCAGTCAACGGCACCGGCTGCCTTATAGGCATCCCGAACCCGGGCCACCAGCTTCAGTTCCCCATCGCTGAGCATGCCGGGTTTTACCTCAGCTGCCAGGGCAAGGGTTTCATCCATGTGGGATTTCTCTGATAGGCCCGAAAGTACCACAGTGATTTCCGGCCGGTTCCATACCCAGCTTAACGCCCAGGCTGCCGGAGAGCGTTCAGGTTTTTCCTTCCATATTTCCATAGCCTTTTCAGGAATCTTCACGGCCAGTTTACCCCCGCGAAGGGGCTCCATAACAACGACCCCCAATCCCTTCGAAGCCGCGTATTCCAGACCGGCAGTTCCTGCCTGTCGACGTTCATCCAGGAGGTTGTACTGTATTTGGCAGAAATCCCATTCACGGGCATCCACAACCCGGATAAAGTCCTCGGGTGTTCCATGCCAGGAAAAACCGGTCCGCAGTATTTTACCGGACTGCTTTGCCTCATCCAGGAAACCGAGGATGTCACGGTTCATCATGGAATCCCAGGAGCCGCCTGTAACGTTATGGACAAGGTAATAGTCGATGCGGTCGGTCCGGAGTCTTTTTAACTGACCCTCCAGCATCTTCTCCATATCTTTACGGGTTCGGGTTTGCCAATGGGGAAGTTTTGTCGCAATAGCGACATCATCACGGCGGCGGTTTTCTTCGAGAAAACGCCCTATGTAGGGTTCCGACTGACCGGCCATGTATGGATAGGCCGTATCCAGATAATTAACGCCACTATCAAGAGCCCGGGTGAGCATGGAATCCGATTTATTCCGATCGATACGGCCGGCTCTGGTGGGGAGCCTCATTACGCCGAAGCCCAGTATGGATAAACGGCGATTGTCGCCGGGCATGGTTCTATATTGCATGGGGGGGAGATTAGCACGGAAGCTGCGGCATTAAATACAGCATAAGCTCTCTCGAGGGAATGGGCTGTTTCGTAACGAATAGCTAAACATCGCCGGTTCGGAAGAAAACAGCCTTGCCTGGCGGGAAGGATTTGTGCGTACTTTTCTCCAAAAAGACTTACCCCAATTCGGAATCAATGTACCCGAACCTTCCATGAGAAGATTCTGGACGATGTTGGCCCACAGCCATGGGCAGATCTTGAACAGCTCGCCGCTTGCCGAATCCATGGGTATGAGCGATAAAACCATCCGGTCATATGTCGATGTACTTTCGGCCACATACATGGTCCGACAACTTCAGCCGTGGTATCAGAATTTGAAAAAGAGACAGGTGAAATCTCCGAAGATATATTTTACAGACACCGGTATCCTCCACCATCTCCTTGGGATTGAGAGTTATGATTCCCTGCTAGCTCATCCGCAGGTCGGGGCATCCCGGGAAAGTTTCGCTATCGAACAAATTCTTAGAAATATACCGGGAGTCGAAGGATATTTCTGGTCCACGCATAGCGGTGCGGAAGTCGATCTTTTACTTTTCCACAAAGGCCGCCGAATAGGCCTTGAGTGCAAGCTGTCCGAAGCTCCCAAGGCAACAAAATCAATGCACTCCGCCATAAACGATCTCAAACTGGACAAGCTCTATATTGTCTACCCGGGAGCTGAAGGCTTCCCCCTCACCGAACGTATAGAGGTTCGGTCTGTCCCGGATCTTATAACCGAACTCCAACAATACAACTGACTGCTTCCCGGCATTCCATGACTCCCATGAAAAATGGTATCTAATTGAAATCAGAGGCATTGAGTTATGTTTACGATAAATATAATAATCTATTAGGTTATGCGATCCGCTATTTTGTATTGACAATTGTCACGTGACGCATTATGCTTTATATGTGATTGAGACCTTCGCGGACAAGCAGACTCAGGAGATTTACACTACCGGAAGGTCGAAACGGTTCCCGCCGGACGTCGTCCGACGGGCAAGGCTAAAGCTAGAGTACGTAAATTCAGCATC
>JAUUYD010000364.1 GCA_030590585.1 Spirochaeta sp. | reverse complement strand
GCTGCGTCTCTCAGGGAACGTTTGACCGGTGAACTGAAGCTTGAAGATTACACCGGCGGACCGGTATTCAACGAGTTTACTCTGAAGATTCCAGTATCCAGGGAAAAGTGGCTGGCTCCTTTTGAGCGGGAAGACATCGCCCCGGGGTTCTACCCGAATAATCTTGATTCTTTACTGCCGGAAAACCTTTTTACCATAGCGGTAACAGAAAAACGAACGGCGAAAGAACTGGAGCGATACATTGAATGCGCACGGGAGGCCCTTGGATGAATATTGAATCAAAACTTCGTACCGCATTTGAAGCAACCCGGCCCGGAGCTCCGGGGTACAGATTCCCCGATGCCGATATCCCGACTGGTACTGCAGTGATTCCCGATGCCCTGCGGCGGAACATCCCGGCCGCTCTTCCTGAGCTCAGTGAAATTGAGATAGTACGGCATTTCACCAATCTCTCCCGACGGAATTACGGTGTCGATCTGGGATTCTACCCCCTTGGATCCTGCACCATGAAGTACAATCCCAAGATAAACGAAGATGCCGCGGCCCTCCCGGGCTTCACATCCCTGCATCCCCTGCAGTCCGATGAAGATGCCCAGGGGATGCTGGAACTGAACGGACGTCTTATTGAAGGGCTCTGTGAAGTCACAGGAATGGCCGGAGGTACACTGCAGCCCATGGCCGGGGCCCACGGAGAATTCACCGGGATGAAAATCTTTCGGGCCGCATTCAGGGCCAGAGGAGAAAAAGGACGAACCCGTCTCCTGGTTCCCGACAGTTCCCACGGTACCAATCCCGCCAGTGCCCATCTGGCCGGATTTGAAGTAATCACAATCCCTTCCGGCCCCGATGGTCTTCTGGACCCTGCCTCCCTGGATCCATATCTGGATGATTCCCTGGCCGGTATCATGCTCACCAACCCCAGTACTCTCGGCCTCTTTGAAACCCGTATCCGTGAGGCGGCAGACAAGGTTCATGGAGCCGGCGGCCTGCTTTATTACGATGGTGCCAACCTGAACGCGGTTATGGGCCGCACCCGTCCCGGAGATATGGGTTTTGATGTTGTTCACATCAACCTTCATAAAACATTCAGCACCCCCCATGGCGGAGGGGGCCCGGGAGCAGGTCCTGTTCTGGTGACAAAAAGCCTGCTTCCATACATCCCCGTCCCCGTTATTGTGAGGGCAGGTGATAAGTGGAAAAGGGATTGGAACCGCCCGATGAGCATCGGGAAAGTAGCAGGCTGGTATGGTAATACCGGGGTTCTGGTTCGGGCATTTACCTATATGCTGGCCATGGGAGGAGATGGATTAAGAAGGGCCTCGGATCTGGCCGTTCTGAATGCCAATTACCTGCTGGCTTCTTTGAAAGACGTTTACGATGCACCCTATCCCGGCCCCTGCAAGCATGAGTTTGTTCTCTCGGCCAGAAACCTGAAAGAAACAACAGGTATCGCGGCAATGGATATTGCCAAAGGCCTGGTTGAGAATGGAATACATCCACCGACGGTCTATTTCCCGCTGATAGTTCCCGAATGCATGATGATAGAACCGACAGAAACCGAAACAAAAGAATCTCTGGACCGGTTTATTGAGGTGATGAGGGAGTTAAGAGAGCTGGCGGATCACAATCCGGAAACTCTTCACAACATGCCGCAAAGTACAACTGTACGCCGGGTGGATGAAGTTCGAGCTGCCCGAAATCCGGTACTCAGTCATATGATGATCGGGGACAGGCCGGACTGATCCTGAATGTCATACGAGATGCCTAAAAGGATCTGTGCTCCGCCTGGGATTTCGGTTACAGTTCTCACGGATACGGTTCCTCTCTGATTAATTTATTCGCAAACTCATCATAACTGAGAGATGGCCGTGTCCTTTTTTATTTCTCACTCACTGGGATTTCTGAAATAAGCTCTATAAATATTTATTTCTTTGCTTCCTCATGCAGCTATGCATTCCTGGCTGGTCGTTCGTAAGCTCATTGATCGCCTTTGTATTCTAGAGAACCATCATCAATGTCACCAAATTTTGTAAGTTCACACTTAGCTTTTTTAGCCATTAATTTGTCATATACAGAAGGTTCATCATCTACGAATTTCCAGTATCCAGCTTAGTACTTCATATTTCTTATTAGATAAAGAAAGAAATCAGTATTCCATTCCTGAATACCACGCTGATCATTATGTGGTAAAAAGCGCATAATATCCTGACGGGCAATATTCCAATCAATTTTTTGGACAGTATTTTCCAAGGACTCTATGAACCAGGCATCAGTAACATTCACACCTTTTCCTGCCCATGGACCCTGTTGAAAAATAGCATTTTTGAGCAAAGTAAAATTTGGCTGGATCTTTTGTGAGACATACCAGATAAAATCATACCAATCACGCCCCTTAATATAGTTACGACATAGAAGTGCATGAGCCTTGTTGGCAAATCCTGATTCCAGTGTCTGCGTAGTTAAAGGAGCAATAGAGGGGAATGTAATATAACTTGTTTCAAATTCGGAACCTGCAGGAGGGTTTGTATCGATTTCAAGTTTAATCTTAATTTTTTTCTCACTACGCCGATCAAAAGGAAGGTTTAGGGATAGAATCTTTCCAATAGAGTCAGTTTTTAGAAATGCTTTTTGAACTACCGAACTGGTCTTTGATTTATCAATTAATTCAAAATCTATACCTTCATGAGCACAATCTTTCACTACTTTATCAAGATATTTTTGCCATCGAAATTTCGAGTCTGGTACTTTGACAAGAAAATCAAGGTCTTCTGAGTATCTATTTGTTCCTGTAATAATCCTAAGACAAGTTCCTCCATGGAAAATTACTTCAGAAAATATTCCAGCTCTTGATAAGCTTGCAAGAACATAGTGCTGCATAATTTCCTGAAGAACATTTTCCTGCTCCAGTAGATCATTTGGAGCATATTCATCAATTTTACTTTTTAACACATCAGAAATCATTATTTCAATTCCTTCTTCATCCCTTCAAGGTATTGAATTGTTCGCTTATCATATAGTCCTTCAAGCATTTCGGTGTAATAAGAAAAATCAATATGAAAAAGATCTTCCTCTTCAATACGCATGGATTCTGTTAAAAAACCAAGTCCATTAGCTTCCCAGGAAATCTCTTTTCTATAATAAATCAAATCGGTAATTGCTCTTAATGGTTTCGCAATATAAGCCCAGGAGTAATCATCAAGTTTAATAATTTCTACTCCTGCACGGGGATTATGGATAGGAATTCTTTGGAATGAGAAAAATCCCAGAGGGGTATTAAAGTTACGGCTTCTTGAACTGGTAACACTTGAAACCTGATAAACTGCTTCAGGAATTAAACCATGATATGAGAGAGCTGTTTCAAAACTAATGTGAGATGGAGCATGAAGCATAGCAGCAATAGCATAGGGGTGATAGCTTGATTTTCGATATTCCCGGGATAAAATATAGAGTCCCCGTTTTAGTCTTAGAATTTCTTTTACATTTACTGCCCGGTGAATTAATAATTTTCTGGCTCCCTCAGAGATATCAGGAAAAATATTTACAATAACTGTTTTGTCAAATAGACCTGATGGAGGAGCCAATTTGAAGATTTTTTCTGTAAGGGTCTGCATCTTGCATATAAGTTACTAATTTCGTAACTTATATGCAAGGGTTTTATATGTAGAGATAATATGAGAAGTCTCCTCCCTCGAGCGGCAAAATGAAAGGTATCATACCCAGGGCAGAGCCCTGGACCCGGAG
>JAUUYD010000292.1 GCA_030590585.1 Spirochaeta sp. | reverse complement strand
GTTTGAATATTCACTTGTTTTCACTGAGAAGGGAGGCTGGCAGGAAAATGGTATCCACAGGATGACCTGTAACCCGTCATCCGGAGCAGTGCGTAATATCGCTGATTCAATTGTCACTGTTGACTCACCGGATATTAAAGTGGCTGCGGTGAAACCGGCTTCCAGAGGGGATGGAATTATCATTCGTCTGTATGCGCCTTTTATCCCGGCTGCTGAGCTGGTTGTTGAATCTTCCCAGTTTTCTGTAAGCAGAGCCTTCCTCTGTGATGCCCGTGAGCGGGATCTGGAGCCCCTGGAGGTCCGGGAAGGCCAGGTATGTCTTAAGATGAAGGGGAATATTGCCACTATCAGGGTATTGACGGGGTAGAGGGATGTCTTTTTGACAAAATTCAACATATTGTATAAATAAAGCTCAAAGAAGGTCGATTCAATTTATATTCTCCTGATATACTGGCGAAAGTCACGCATCATTTCATGGTGCCGATTACAGCTGGAGTTGAAGATGAAGAAAAGCGATCTTATAAAAAAGCTGAGTGTGAAGCGCAATCGTGCCCGCCTTGGCGGCGGAGAACAACGAATTGAGGCACAGCATAAGAAAGGTAAGCTAACGGCCCGGGAACGGTTGAAAATCCTGTTGGATCCGGACAGTTTTGAAGAGTTTGATGTTTTTGCCATTCACCGGAATCATGATTTCGGGATGGAATCGAATCACAGCTTCGGCGATGGTGTTGTGGTTGGATTCGGCTCTATCGAAGGCAGAATTGTCTATGTTTATGCCCAGGATTTCACCGTGAGCGGCGGATCCCTGGGAAAGGTTCATGCTGACAAAATCTGCAAGATTATGGAGATGGCCATGAAGGTTGGTGCTCCTGTAATCGGCCTGGCGGATTCAGGCGGAGCACGGGTTCAGGAGGGCATTGATGCTCTTGCCGGGTACGGTGAGATTTTCATGCTCAACGTATCTGCATCAGGAGTTGTCCCGCAGATTTCCGCTATTATGGGCCCCTGTGCCGGCGGCGCAGTCTATTCCCCGGCGATTACGGATTTCATTTTCATGAACCGCCAGTCGAGTTATATGTTTGTCACCGGCCCCAAAGTCGTGAAAGCAGTTCTCAATGAGGATGTAACAACCGATGAACTCGGTGGTGCAATGGTTCACTCCTCGGTGAGTGGTGTCTCGCAGTTTATTACTGAAACTGAAGAGGAAACACTTCTCCAGATTCGGAGCCTTTTGGGTTTCATTCCTTCCAATAACATGGAAGAGCCGCCTTATGCCGTCCCGAAAGATGTTGCTGAACGACGCTGTGAGGAACTCAATTCGATAATCCCGGACAATCCCAACTCACCCTACGATGTAATCGATGTTATTCATCCAATAGTTGACGATGGTCATTTTTTTGAAGTCTCCCGGGAGTATGCAAAGAATCTTGTGGTAGGATTTGCCCGAATGAACGGCCATCCTGTGGGTATTGTGGCCAATCAGCCGAACTATATTGCCGGTGTCCTTGATATTAATTCCTCAGTCAAGGGTGCACGTTTTGTCCGGTTCTGCGATTCTTTCAATATTCCATTACTCTTTTTTGAAGATGTTCCCGGTTTTCTGCCGGGTACTAAGCAGGAACATGGCGGGATAATTCGAAATGGAGCAAAACTGCTTTATGCTATAGCCGAAGCCACAGTACCGAAAATCACGGTAATTCTCAGGAAAGCATACGGCGGGGCGTATATTGTTATGAACAGCCGCCATCTGCGGGCTGATGTCGTTTATGCCTGGCCTACTGCCGAAATTGCTGTAATGGGTGCCGCCGGTGCCGCTGAAATCATTTTCAGAAGAAAGTCTGAAAAATCTGATAATCCTGAAGAGTTCATGGCCGAAAAGGAAGCGGAGTATAAGGATCGTTTCAGCAATCCGTATCGTGCGGCGGAGCAGAGCTACATCGATGATATTATTGAGCCGGCAGCAACTCGTATTCGCCTGATTCGATCCCTTGAGATGCTCTCGGGAAAACGTGATTCGAATCCTCCGCGGAAGCATGGCAATATTCCATTATAGGGGCGGTATGGTGAAGAAATTATTAACGGTTACTATCATTATAACCCTTTTCGGAGCAGTTTCCTCCATAAGTGCGCAAGCTGATGACTTGGCGGCATTCAGCCAATCCTGGACCTTGCACGAACTGGCCGCTTCGGAATCCATCCCCGTGAAAAATTTGGCAATGGAACTTGGAGTGGTGTTGGCAGAAGTTCGTGAACACTCCTTATCCGAGCTTGATATTACACGGCAGGATGCCGGGGATGCTGTAACGCGATATCGAGAGGGTGAGCCGACCATGGTAAGCAGCATTGTCATGGTCGGAATGATGATCGTTTTTGTGAGCCTGGTTGTGGTTGCGTTTCTCATCAGCCTGTTCAAGCATTTGCATCTGTTTAAAAAAACACGATACGCGAAAACATCTGTGGGAACAGTAAGATCTCAGGGTGACATGAGTGAACGGTCCATTGCGGCGGTAGTTGCCGCGATATACCTTCATGAAGAAGAAGTGGATTCAGAGAATCGTCTTCTGCTGACCTGGAAGCGGGCAGCCACCAATATATGGAAGACCGGCAGTGTCAAGCCGAACGAATCGCATTTTGCATCAAGGAGAAGCCGATAATGAAAACGTATGATTTTAAGGTGGGTGGTGAGTCTTTCACTGCGAAAATTGTTGAATACACAGAAACTAAAGTTGTCGTCGATCTGAATGGTAATACTTATGATGTTGAACTGATTCATGAAACACCCGCGGCTCCAACACCTTCTGTTGTTACCCCGCAGCCTGCTTCAACTCCCCGAATGCCCCCCAAAAAACAAGCCCCGCAGCCTACCTCCTCTACTCTGAGTTCCGGTGCTGTAGTGGCACCGATTCCCGGTGTGGTGAAACAGATCCTTGTTGCTGTAGGCGATAAGGTGACCACGGGTACTGTCCTTCTTCTGCTTGAAGCCATGAAGATGGAAAACCAAATTCCTGCTTCCGTGGATGGAACAGTAACTGAGATATCTATCGGGATGGGTGATACGGTTGATGAAGGTCAGCTGCTCATCCAGATCGAGGCATCATAATGGATGAGTTTCTAGGATTTTTAAGTACTACCGGTCTTACCCAGATTGATGGCAAATCTGCCATCATGATTGGAATTGGTTTAATCTTTATCACCCTTGCGATTGTGAAAGATTATGAACCGCTGTTGCTTATCCCGATAGGCTTCGGGATTGTTCTTGGAAATATGCCCGGTACCGTGGGAGTCTACATCCAGGGGTCTGTAATGAATATCATTTATTTTGGTGTCCGCAGCGGTATCTATCCCCCGCTGGTATTTCTCGGCATTGGAGCAATGACCGATTTTTCAACACTGATATCCAATCCGAAGCTCATCCTCCTCGGCGCCGCGGCACAGCTTGGGATTTTTGCCACATTGACCGGGGCCTATCTGCTTGGATTCACCATCATTGAAGCCGGTGCAATCGGGATAATTGGCGGGGCTGACGGACCTACCTCTATCTTTCTGGCGACAAAGCTCGCGCCGCATCTCCTGGGACCCATAGCCATTGCAGCCTATTCGTACATGGCACTGGTACCTGTTATACAACCGCCGATTATCCGGCTTCTGACCACGAAGAAAGAGCGGGTTATTCATATGAAGACACCTCGCCCGATCTCAAAACGGGAAAAAATTCTCTTTCCCATTACCGCTTTTATAATTACTGTACTCATCGCACCGGGTGCCGCAATCCTCCTCGGCATGCTCTTTTTCGGGAACCTGTTGAAAGAATCGGGTGTAACCGAGCGTCTGGCCGATACAGCCAGGCATGCGCTGATAGATATAGTTACGATTCTACTGGGACTGGCTGTAGGGGCAAGTACTCAGGCGGAATATTTTTTAACACCGAACTCGATTAAAATATTCGTTCTCGGGGCGTTCGCTTTCTCCGTTGCTACAGCAGCCGGTGTGCTTTTCGCCAAGTTCATGAACTTGTTTCTCAAGCAGAAGATCAATCCGATGATTGGAGCCGCAGGTGTGTCCGCCGTTCCCGATAGTGCACGTGTTGTTCAGCAGCTGGGTCAGAAGTATGACAAAAGCAATTTTCTATTGATGCATGCCATGGCGCCGAATGTTTCCGGAGTTATCGGTTCCGCCGTTGCTGCCGGTGTGCTCCTGGGGATACTCGGGGGGTAGGGTTCACAGGCCCCCCCTGAAGGGGCGCCTGTCACATCCGGTCCCCCAGCTCCTGGTACGGGAACAGTCTGTTGAATTCCATGAGCCCGGAGAGGGCAGTATGCTGTACATCGGCTCCTGTTTCCTCAAGTATGGCCACAGGGTTAAGACCCCCTATTAC
>JAUUYD010000477.1 GCA_030590585.1 Spirochaeta sp. | reverse complement strand
TCAATTAATCCATTCCATCTGAATGATTCATCTGATGGTCCGTGATGGGTTAATATGGCAGCCGATTCAGGTATTAACCCAAGCTCTGCAGATGGAATCCAGAGAAACACCGCTGTGTATTCCTCAGTTTCTTCCGAATCGGATTCTTCGCTGCTGTCATCTGCTTCCAAGGATATATCCAATACCGAAGCGATTATCTCAGGGGAAGTCCTGCCGTTATGTCCCAGGGCCAAAAGGCGCATCGCTTCGGTATCGTTTTCCAGACTCTTGTTGAAATTCCGTACATAAAGAATAAAATCACAGTATTCCTTGTATCCCAGAGCGGGATTGGCTGAAAACAGCAACTTTTCACTACGGTTTTTTTCGTTTCCGTTAATAACAAAATCGTCCAGCTCATCCTGATTATCGGTATTCAGAAAGAATAGGCCCATCTCCCGAACCCCAAGATCGTAGATTATTGGCAGCAGCGACCTGATCAGATCAACTGAATCAGCCCTGAGCAGATTATCCTGAGCGAAAACTATGGAACGATTCAGCTCAAGTTCTTCCTTGAGCAGTTCAGCCGGGGTTTGACGGTTTTCATCCAGCCGTTGATTGAGGTCGGCGGCATCATCTCGTGAAACGAACAAGGCCTCAGGCCGACAGGAGGTCAGTATGGATAATATAAAAATCAGCAGGATGATATTACTTTTCACTTGCATGTATCTGTTTTTCTTCCAGTCTGGAGATGAGAATCTCCACATCTTTTTTTTTCATTTTAAGAACCACAGGCCGGTGGTCTTTCGAGCGCAGGGATATTCGGCTGCTGCTGATACGTTTGTAACTTATCATATGAGAGAAAGAATGGTATTCGGCATTGTGACGATAGTGCAGGAACAGGTTTATTCCTCTGCTGTCGAAACTGAGCAGCGGGCGATGATTTCCGTAGATTACCAGAAAGAGTACAAGAACTAAACCGGAGAGATATATTATCATATCTACCATACGGTAATGCACCAAAAGCGGCTGCAGGGCCGGAAGAAAGGGGAGTAGAAATATATAGTGGGCGGCCCGGGTTACGGGATGTTTTTTGAGTGTGAGGGCGGCCATTGATTCATCCTATGCCGGATGAGTCTTTTGAGTCCATAACACAGCAATTTCGCCCGTTGGCTTTTGCCTTGTAAAGGGCCCTGTCCGAGGCGGCAATCAGCTCTGCGGGACCGTCATTTTCCGGACCGAAGGAGGCAATCCCCATACTTATGGTAACTGTGGTGCCTGCCACGTCACCCGAGCGGGCTTCGATGAGCTTTCGGGCCTTTTCCGCTACCAGATACGCACCTTCCATATCGGTTTCCGGAAGGATTACCACCAGCTCCTCGCCGCCGTACCGTGCCGCTGTATCCGAGGACCGACAGCTGCTGCGTAAGATCTCAGATACGGACTGCAGTACCTCATCCCCTTTCTGATGACCGAACTCATCGTTGTAGTTTTTAAAGTGATCGATATCGCCAAGTATCAGGCTCAATTTTCTGCCGTAACGTGCTGATCGGTTAATCTCTTCTGTCAGTTTCTGATCAAAATAACGGCGGTTGAAAAGGCCGGTGAGTTCATCTCTGAATGCCATATCGGACAGAGAGTCTCTTTTCTGGTTGTAGTAACGTTTTAAATCCCGGATTCTGCCGGCCATTTCAGGGTTCTCCGCTTCATTGGCCAGTTCATGAACTTTGCGCTCGAAGAGCAGTGTGTCGTCGGGTTCGGGAATGGAGTTCTCTTCCCCGCTGCTGATAAGGTATTGAAGGTCGTGAGGGCCGATTCGGATACGGTCCCCGTCCAGAAGGCGTATGGATCCGGCTTTACCATCGTTAACATAGGTACCGTTTGTGCTTTGGAGGTCAACAAGTGCAAAACCGCTGCCCGACCACCGGAGTGAGGCATGCTGCCGGGATACACGCTCATCTGTGAGCTGGATATCGGCCTCACTGCTGCGGCCGATGATGTACTCTTTGCCTCTGACAAGCTTGATTTGAGAATCCAGGTAGTAAATGTAATGTTCTTCCATAGCTGCTGCAGCAAGTCTAAGGCCTTACTGCATTTCACTTCAAGTTTATTGAAAGTTGTAAATGACCTCTGGCGAGCTGATGGAGAATATGCATACTTAAGATCATGAAAACAAACGGAACCGTCGTTTTTCAAAGTGATTTCGGTTTGGTAGACGGGGCTGTAGCCGCCATGTACGGTGTTGCCAACGCCGTATCACCGGATTTGAAACTGTACGACCTTACCCATGAGATATTTGTTAATCATGGAAGGTTTTACAACCCATTCCAATAGAATGTTAAATCAGATTTTCCGGATTTAAACCTTCCAATTCACTGAGAATGAACCTGCCGTCTTTTCGGATAAGAACATCATCAAACCATATTTCACCGCCGCCGTTCTGCTCTTCCTGAAGGAGGACAATATCCCAATGGAGGGAAGATTTATTACCATTGAAGGCGTCATCGTAACTGTTCCCCGGAGTGAAGTGGATACTTCCACGAATTTTCTCGTCGAATAGAGTACTGTTCACCGGACGGTCGACATATGGATTCACAGCAATAGCGAATTCTCCGACATACCTGGCGCCCTCATCAATATCAAGAACCATATTGATTCTCTTGTTATCATTGGATGCTGCTTCAACAATCCTGCCGTTTTTAAAACGAAAACGGATATCAGTATACTTGAAACCATCATGGATTGAGCTTGTGTTATACGCGATAACACCGTTTACAGAATCCCTGATGGGAGCTGTGTAAATCTCTCCGTCGGGAAGGTTCATTTCTCCGGCACAGGGAATCACCGGAATGTCTTTAATACTGAAAGATATATCAGTTTCTCCCGGACCCAGGATGCGTACATTGTCGGTTTGTTCCATAAGAGCTTTCAACGGTT
>JAUUYD010000376.1 GCA_030590585.1 Spirochaeta sp. | reverse complement strand
CGTTGTCTCTTCCCATTCTTTGGTTTATGTCGCCGCCAAAGAGGGAAAGGTTGCGGCATTAAATGCACTTGGCGAGGGGGGGGGTGGGACAATTTCCTTGGATATTGTTCCCGAAGTTATTTTTACATCACCCCAGGCGGCAAGGGTTGGTATGACATTCCGTGAAGCCGAATCAGGGGGTTATCTGGTAGAAAAATCGGTCGTCCCTTTCCCGGAAACTCCTTATGCCGGCGTAAATGAGGTTAGTGCCGGGATTATCGTTCTTGTCAGAGAGAAGGAATCTCATAGAATTCTCGGCGGAGACATCGTGGCACCGAATGCCGGGGATATGATCCAAACCCTGACTGTTGCCATGGAAGCAGGATGGACCACAGAGAGGCTCAAGGATGTTCTTTTCCCCTATTTAACAGGGGTTGAAGGCTTGAAACTGGCAGCTATCGCCTTCACTAAAGATGTTGCAAAACTCAGCTGCTGTGCTGTATAGGAGTAATTGGGAATGAAACCATTTTCAGTTCATGAAAATACACCTCGATTTATCCTTAGACTCATAATCTGGTCGGTCGTTATCAACTATGTCTGGGAAATACTCCAAATGCCGCTTTACGAAGGAATGCGATTTTCTGATCCCCGGACTTGGCTGATATGTTTCAGGGCAAGTCTCGGAGACGGGGTAATCATTCTTGGTATATGGGGATTCGGTTTACTGATTTTCCATGATACTTCCTGGTTCAAAAGAAAACAATTCACCACAATAATTGTGTTGGTTTTGTCCGGTGCTGTCATAGCAATCGGCTTTGAAATCTTTGCAATCAAGACCGGCCGGTGGCAGTATTCTGAATATATGCCGCTGATTCTGGGAATCGGACTTTCACCTCTTATCCAGCTCCTGGTTCTTCCATGGATTTCGATGATGTTGGCCTGCCGGATTCCCCGAAGGGTTGAATCCGATTTGGTATAAGTCAGTACTTGAAGAAATTATTTGATAATACTCATTCATATTTTACATTTTTCAAACACACAACGGTACTTTTGTGCTTCAAATGAATTAGTATTTGATTAGTAATAAATGGAAAAACCGAAGATTCTTACCGTTGATGATGAACCTCTGATTCTTAAAACCATTTCAGCATACCTTGAACAATCCGGTTTCGAACATCAGGAGCTAAGCTCCGGTCCTGAAGCACTCAATCTGATCAAGGATTTTAACCCGGATTTCATCATTCTCGACCTTATGCTTCCAGGGATGAACGGACGGGAAGTTCTCAAACAACTCAGGCATTTTTCCGATGCCCATGTCACAATTCTATCCGCGCTTGGCGATGAGAAAGATAAGATAAGCCTGCTGGAAGCCGGGGCCGACGATTATATTGTTAAACCATTCAGCCCCGGGGAACTGGTGGCAAAAATCGAAGCCTATTTCAGAAGGCGTAACAAGGAGCTGAAGAAGCCGGAGATTATCAGGTTTGGAGATGTCATCATTAACCGGTCAAAACGGGAGGTGGTTTCCCATGGAGTACTTCTGGACTTGACTCCGACTGAATACGATATCCTTGGAGTCTTAATAGATAGTACCCGACGGATATTGTCCCGAAACCGGCTCATTGAAATGATCTGGGGCAGTGACTTCTTTATCGAGGAAAGGGCAATTGACGTACATATCAGAAGATTGCGGAAAAAAATTGAATCCGATCCGTCACAACCGGAGATTATTGTCACATCCCGTGGTGCAGGCTATCGATTCGGGGATATCAGATTATGGTACGACTGACCTATAAGATCACCTTTACCTACATTCTTGTTATATTTGTGATGATACTATCCATCACAATAACAGCCGTTATTCGGGCACCTGTTGCTATGGAAAGACACATACAGGCCATGGAAGAACATGATGGAGTCGACGAACATCTGGTTGATAACCTTCGTACAAGTTTCACACAGGCATTATTGGAAATCCTGGCGTATTCAGTTGCAACAGCAACAGCGGCTGCATTGATTCTTGCAATATTACTTTCAAAGAAGGTTGTAACACCCATTCAAGCAATGAGCGCGGCAAGCCGCAGGATTGCTGACGGGCAGTTTCATATGAGGGTTAATGAATCCGGTAACGATGAACTGGCCGATCTTGCTCACTCGTTCAATCAAATGGCTCAAGACCTTGAATCAACTGAAAAGCGCCGATTAAGATTGATTGGAGATGCTGCACATGAACTCAGAACTCCATTGACGGGAATCATCAGTATCATTGAAGCTGTTTCCGACGGCATTCTGCCAACAAATCCGGAAACCTTCAATGATGTCCTGAACGAGACAAACCGTATGAAAAGGCTCATCAACGATCTCGAAGAACTCTCCCGGTTGTCGGGTGATCATGTGGAAGTTAAAACGAAGCGGTTCAATCTGAATACCCTGATAGAAGATATCATTCGCCGGATCTATCCCCAATTTGAAGGGAAGAATATTGAATTGCAATATAAGACTGAATCGCTGGATAATTCCATTACATCAGATTCTAATCGCCTGGCACAAATCATTCATAATCTTCTGAGTAACGCCCTCCGTTATACACCGGATGGAGGACGTGTTAGCGTTCATCTGGTACGCGACGAGAAGAACTTCAATATCATCGTGAAGGACACGGGCATCGGTATACCGAAAGATGAGTTGAACAGGATATTTGAGCGCTTCTATCGAGTCGATGCTTCCCGAAGCCGCAGCAGTGGTGGAAGCGGTATCGGTCTTGCTGTCAGTCTCACTCTGGCTCATCTCTTATCAGGTGACATTACAGCGGCGAGTTCCGGTCCGGGACAGGGAAGTACGTTTTCCCTGAAAGTCCCGGTGTAATACAATCGCAATATTCAAGTAGTGGAATTGTAACATCAATCACTTACAGTAAGTGGTATGACAGATATCATATCCAATACAGAGCCTTCAATCAGCCGTTCAGTACACTCCGGTTTTCTGAGTTTCGTAATCTTTAATGCCATCTATATCTCGATACTTTTTGCAGCATCCCGGGTTACCGGATCGCTGGAGAACCTGATAAGACTGTGGCCCTGGGGATTGGTTGTCGGGAGTCTATTCGGCGTACAAATTGGTTTATATGCCTATGTTCGCCAGGTGATTACCAGGAGAAAGACCGGTTTCGGGAAAATCATGGCAGTCTCAGGAACGGGCAGCATCGGATCGATGGTGGCTTGCTGTACCCATTTGCTTGCCCTTTTCATTCCTTTCCTCGGTGTCTCCTTTCTTGCGGGATTCCTGGCTCAAATACAGGAGTCACTCATATACCTCGCAATTTTCATCAACCTGTTTGCCATTATAACACAACTCATCATGATGAAAAATCACGGGATTTATCCTTTGGAGGGCGGCCTTTCAAGAATTAAAGTAAATTCACTCAAAACAATCCGGATTATAATTCTTGCAGCGGCAGTACCGGTTCTAGTGCTCTCGTTTTTTTCAGCCATGAACGATTCTTCTCAGCATCAGCAGCATACAATACATAGTGTCTCTCCGGAAACAAGTTAATCTCATACAATATAATCAAATATCCACACAAAACAGCTCTGAATAAATTCCCAAAAGCTCAATGAAATGAGATAATACCCTCAGGACAGGGCATTATTCACGTTTTTTGGGGGGAGAATAGAGCCATGAGAAAAAGATTCGAGCAACAACCATTTCTGGATT
>JAUUYD010000243.1 GCA_030590585.1 Spirochaeta sp. | reverse complement strand
GTCAGGACAACATAGAGAGAGGATTCGTCCCTGACGGGAAACAGTTCGATTTTCATTAATCCCAAAGGAATCGTGGACAGGACAAGCAACAGTGCCAGAAGGGTGATGAGGGGTACTATAATCCTGTATTTACGCTTACTCATCAGGGTTGAGAGAAAATTCTTATAGACGCTTGCCAACTTGTCGAAAGCATCTATCTTTTTGTATCTGGCGATGATTCTTATCGTGAGGAAGCCTGCCATGAGTAATGACATAATCAGAGAAAGAAAACCCGGGCGGCCATTTGTAGAAAACGCGATAATAAATACTGCGATAATTATCAGGGCTTCCGTGAGTTCTCTGGTCAATGAAAATTTCCGTGTTTTTGTTGAGCCGGTTGTCTGAGGTAAAAGGCGGGATGTCAGAGTCGGCGTGACACTCAGGGCAATCAGGAGCGAAGCTCCGACGATGAAGATGATGGTGATGGGAATGACACTGATGATAAGCCCGATCCGGCCTTCCATGAAAGCCAGGGGGATAAAAGCGGCCATCGTCGTCAAAGTCGCGGCAAGAATGGCAGGTGCGACTTCCGCCGTCCCCTGCTTGGCGGCCTGAATCCGCGATAACCCCTTCATTCTGAAAACGATGACATTCTCCACGACGACTATCGCATTATCAACCAGCAATCCCAGGGCGATAATCATGGCCAGAAGAGTCATCGTGTTGAAGGTCATCCCCGCGATATTGAGTGCAATAAAAGAAAAGAACAGGGAAAACGGTATGATTAATGAAGCAATAAAGGCTTCCCTGAATCCCAGAAAAAGATAAAGGACGATTAAAACAACCAGGAGACCCGATAGGGCGTTCCCCAACACGTCGTCAAGATCTTCCTGTACGGAAACGGCATCATCCTGAAGTACCAGGATATCCAGGCCTTCCGGGAATCGGCCGCTACCCATGTCGCTGATGACAGTATTGACGGCGTTACTCGGGCCGATGATATCCGTTCCGCCGTCCCGGTAAAGTGAAATTGTGATTGCGGCTTTCATGGCCGCATCTTCCGACTCCAGGTTAACCGATCGTCTGGAGTAATTTGTCGTCGGCCTGAAGGTCTCCTCGACCTGGGCGATATCCTTGAGAAACCTGATGTCTCCCCCGGGCAGAGGTATAAGGGTTTTTCGTATCTCGTCCACGCCTCCATAAGAAGCCAGGACCCGAATATAATAGTGTACGCCATCCAGAATGGCATCTCCGGCGGGAGTATCCTTATTCCGCATATTGACAGCCTGAATCAGATTGTCGGCCGTCAGGTTGAATTCGGCTAAACGGGCCTGATCAATTGTAATCCTGATTTCCGGATTCTTATCCCCCGATATCTTCACATCACTCACACCGTCGAGATACAACAGCTCATCCATCAGTAAATCGGCTGCCGATTTAAGTTCGGATGGAGAGAGATCTCCACTCAAACTCAGAACCATGAAAGCACGATTCGCCGTAGTGGAAACCTTGATGGAAGGTACATCCGCTTCTTCGGGCAAGTCGTTGACAGACAGGACGGCTTGATTAACCTCGGTGATTTTCTCATCAATGTCCGCTTCCGGATAGAAGTCCAGCTGTATTTCCGATCTGCCCGCCAGAGACGATGAAGTTAGAAATTCGACATCTCCGATACCGGCCAATACGGCCTCGAGTTTATTCGTCACGAGAAATTCGACATCCTCAGGAGTGGCTCCAGGATAGTTGACGTTGATTTTGATTTTCGGGAAAACGATTTCAGGTTTGGATTCTCTGGCAAGAGTTCTGTAATTGAAAAGCCCGAGGATAATCAATAATCCCATCCCCAGATAGACGATTCTGTAACGGTTTATACAGAGAGCTGAGAACCTGCCAAGTGAATTGTTTGTACTATTCATTTGTCCTCCTTTACCAATTCTTATTCTTTTGAACGGTTTTATCGAGCCTTATTAAATAATTTCTGCAATAAGGGGTTTTGAGTGAAATTTCATTTATTATCAGTTGAATATTGATTACAATATCTATATTATTAGCTATCACTAAGTTTCATAATGGAGACTGACCATAATGCCGCAAATCATCCCGGGGCTTATTGTAGGATTCAGAGAAGGAATGGAAGCTTTTCTCATCATTGGAATCATGCTGGGATACCTGGATAAAATCGACAGGGCAGAGCTGAAGAGAAATGTGACCGCCGGTATGTACACCGGTCTGGCAGGTTCTGTTATTTTTGGATTGATACTCTGGGGAGTAACAATTCTTGCAGGACAGGCAGGAGCTGCTGTTTCTAAAATCTGGGAATCCGGGGCATCTTTACTCGCTTTAATCTTTATTACCACCTTCATCTACTGGATGATGCGTCATGGGAAAACCATCGTCGGTGATATTCAGTCTGATGTAAGCCGTAATCTTTCATCATCCGGCCTGTTCGCATTGGCCACTGTAATGGTAATGCGGGAGGGTGCTGAGATTGCCCTTTTCGCATTTACCGCTGTTGATAAACAACTCTTTTTAGCAGGAATAATTATCGGAGTTCTTATCGCCGCAGTATTGGCATATCTTATAAACCGATCATTCGTGAAAGTGAATCTTTCGGTTATTTTCAACATTACTCTGGCATACCTGATCTTCCAGGCTGCCTACATGCTCGGTTATTCAATACATGAGTTACTCTCTGCCCTTAAAAGCATCGGAGTACTGAGTCCGGACAGCCCCTGGCTGGTGAAGCTGTACAATTTTTCCGGCACAATTCTGGATTATAAGATCGGGGTACTGGGAATCCCGTTAAACATCCTGGTGGGTTGGTATTCGAAACCTGAAATTGTCCAATTCCTCGTGCAGCACAGCTACATCCTTGCCGGTTTCTTTTTGTGGAGAAAAGTCAGAAGATCTAAAGCATGAATGCCGAATCAACACAAAGGTCAATCAGCTTCGGGAATCTTGAACCAGCCTGCCGGGAAGATATCTGGAATTCCTCAATCCTGCGTGATATCCCCAAAGGGCAGATCATCTGCCGGGAAGGGGATAACTGCGAATATCTGCCGCTCGTGGTCTCAGGGTCTCTACGTGTCTATAAATCCGCCGAAAACGGCCGGGAAATTACTCTGTATACCGTAGCTCCAGGTTCGAGTTGTGTCCTGAGTGCCGCCGGTATCCTGAAAGATTCAAAATTTCCCGCCATTGCCGTAACTGAAGCTGATACCCGATTACTCCTGGTTTCAAAGAGTGATGTTAACAGTTTTTATGAGAAGTATCCCGGATGGCGGGATTTCATACTGTCACTGTATACCGATCGGGTTTATTCAGTAATTCACCTGGTTGAAGAAGTACTCTTTCGGCGCCTGGATGACCGTTTAATAACCTTTATCCGGGACAAGGCAGAACACAGTACGCTGAAAATGACTCATCAGAAAATAGCCGAAGAACTCGGCAGTACCAGGGAAGTTATCAGTCGATTACTCAAAGATTTCGAAAATCGCGGAATTATAAGCCTGAACAGGGGAACTATTGAGATTCTATAAGTCGGGTCATCTCAGCCATACATCAATATTCATGAAATCTCTGATTTTGGTGACTTAGTCACAGAACCATCCTGACGAACTCATTATCCTTGCAGGTACATACGGAGGTATGAAGATGATAAAAAACATCGGTAGCATTGACAGGAAAATTCGTTTCACCATCGGCGTTATACTGCTAATTGCCGGAGTTGTTCTACAGATTACTACAGGAAAATTCTGGTGGTTGGCTCTGGTCTCCGCCGTACCATTTATTACGGCATCAATCCGAACTTGCCCTATCTACCTGACGTTAAAACTCAGTACAGACAAATCCTGATAGAGTCGTAATTCCCGGGGGCATCGCCCCCAGTTGAAATTTGACACATCATTTGAACCAATCTAGAGTAATCCCAATCTAGAGGTTGCATATGAAACTTGATGAATTGAAATTATGGAAAGATGAGATGACTCATCATCTTACAAAAGAGCTGCTGCCGTTCTGGACACAACGATGCTGGGACAATGAAAATGGCGGATATATCACACAGTTTGATACCGACGGAAACGATGCCGGTACAGATGAGAAATCTCTACTGGCTCATATGAGAACCATCTACTCTCTTTCCCTGGCCCACCAATTCGGCCACAATTCTGATGGAACATGTTTGAAATTAGCCGAAAAAGGTGTTCATTTTGCCATAGAGAATTACTGGGATACCGTCCACGGCGGCTTCTACTGGTTATTCGACAGGAAAAACAAGGTCCTGATCGATAAAAAAATAATCTACGGCTTCAGCTTCGCCATTTATGCCCTCTCCACTTACACCACCGTCTCCAAAGATCCCCTCGGACTTGAATACGCGGAAAAATGCTTCAATCTGCTTCAGATTTATGCCGCTGAAACTGCTTATGGCGGTTACCTGGAAATGTTTGAAAGGGATTGGACACTTTGCCCCCCGGACTCAGGCGGCGGGGACCGTAAAACTCTGGATGTTCATATGCATCTGATGGAAGCTTTCACAGCCCTTTCAATCTGTAGTGGTAAAGAAATTCATAAAAGGAAGCTGAACGAGGTGATTGACCTTCTCACCTTAAGGATTATGCATCCGGTATACGGAACCGGCGTCCCCCAGTTCTACAAGGATTGGTCTGTAGCGCCTCAGATTAAATTTGATGTTATATGGGGATGGGACCGGTTTACCGGAGACACCCAGGAGAAAGCTCATGATGACAATACATCATACGGCCACAATGTTGAGTTTTTCTGGTTGCTGCTGGAAGCTCTGGCAGTGCTCGACAGAGGTCAACATGAATATGACGAGCTATTCAGAAAGAGTCTCAGCCATGCTGTTGAAACCGGAGT
>JAUUYD010000398.1 GCA_030590585.1 Spirochaeta sp. | reverse complement strand
TGATTCATCCATACACCCTGATACCCGTTATCGAAAAAAACCTCCCGGTATTCATCAAAAACACCCTGAACCCCTCTGCCCCGGGAACACGAATCGCAAAAACGGCATCGGCAAAAGACAGGCCCATCACCGGTATTGCTTCGATTGACGATGTTTCCATGATTACCATCGAAGGAGGCGGAATGATGGGCATGCCGGGTATTGCCAGCCGCATTTTCGCCTCTGTGGCAAGAACCGGTGCAAACATCATCATGATTACCCAGGCCTCTTCAGAACACAGCATCTGTCTGGTTTGCCGCCGGGAGGAAGCCCTTATCGCCGCCGAGGGTCTTAATCATGACCTGAGTGATGCCATCTCATCCCGGATTATCCGAAGTATCAAGCTCACTGACGGTCTGGAAATTATCGCCGTTATCGGTGATAACATGCAGGGACAGGTAGGGCTCAGTGGAAAGCTCTTCAGTGCTCTTGGGGCTTCACAGGTTAATATCCTGGCCATTGCCCAGGGTTCAACCGAACTGAATATCTCTCTGGTAATCGACAGCAAGAGTAAAGTTGCAGCCATCACAGCAATTCATCGGGCGTTTATAACCCACCGATAAAGCAAGAGGTTCAGCCCATGAAATTTGTCAGCACCCGAAACCGAAAAAATCCCGTCAGCTTTACAGAAGCCATGTTCAAGGGTCTGGCCCCGGACGGCGGCCTCTACCGGCCGGAAAGCACTCCGGATTTAAGCCGCTTTTTCGACTCTCTGGCCGGGGATGTGCCCTTCAGCAAACTGGCTTCGGGCCTGACCGCAGAACTTCTGGGGCCGGAAATCAGTCCGGAAACCGCCGAAAATATTATACGGGATGCCTTCGATTTCGAACCTGTGCTTCGCAAAATCCGGGAAGGAATGTTCGTTCTGGAACTTTTTCACGGTCCAAGCTGCGCCTTCAAGGATTTCGGCGCCTCCTTCCTGGCCTCGGCGATGAATCATCTGCTGGCAGAAAAATCCGGCAATGATGATGACCGCGCCATTATAATAACCGCCACCAGCGGAGATACCGGCAGTGCCGTTGCCCGGGCCTTTCATGGAAAAGACCGTATCGATGTGGTGATACTCTACCCATCAGGCCGGGTGAGCCCCCTCCAGGAGAAGCAGCTGACCACCCTTGGGGGCAATGTCACCGCCCTGGAAGTGGACGGCAGCTTCGATGACTGTCAGAGGATGGCCAAGGCCGCCTTCACCGATCCTTCACTGGCCGGCCTGCCCTTAAGTTCTGCCAATTCCATCAATCTGGGCCGATTGCTCCCCCAGTCGTTCTACTATATCTGGGCCTATACCCGGATGCTTTCACAATCGAAAGGGGATTTCGCCTTTATCGTCCCCAGCGGTAATTTCGGCAACATTACAGCCGGTCTGTATGCCGCCGCCTGGGGTCTTCCCGTGAAGCGCTTTGTCGCCGCCACCAACGCTAATGACGTGGTTCCTCAGTACCTGAAATCCGGTCTGTATGAACCTCGGCCTTCTCAGGCAACGTATTCCAATGCCATGGATGTGGGTGATCCGAGTAATTTTGAGCGTCTGAATGACCTCTACGACAGCCGTGTTGATATTTTCCGTAATCATTTTGAAGCCTTGTCCGTGAATGACAAAACCACGTTGAACACCATCGCCCGGGTAGAAAAAGACTACGGCTACCTCTGCTGTCCCCATACCGCCGTAGGATGGCGGGCCGCCGAACTCTACCGGGAGAAGAATCCGGATATTCCGGTTGTGGTTCTCTCAACGGCCCACCCGGGCAAATTCACCGAAATCGTGGAACAGGCCACCGGCCGCCCGCCGGAACTCCCCTCAGCCCTTCTGGAGCTGGCAGACCGGGAGAAAGAGGCCGTTCCCGTAGGGAGTGCCGATGAGGATCTCCGGAAGTGGCTGATCCGGCGCTTCGGCTGATACGGACGAAATGATCGGCACAGGCTGGATACCAAAGCTGTGTTTGAGAATCGATCTTTAATCTTCAGAGCCGATTTCAAAAAGCGGTGATTTTTGAAAAAACTCCTCTCTAGAGTGAAATCAGAGGGGTTTTGGCCATCGAATCGAAGCAATTTCATATTTATGAAATTGCCTCTTCAAACTTGACTAAAGTGGAAGCCGCCTCCCTGGTGACGGTGTCATCCGGCGGTTGTTGACTTACTAAACTAAGTTTATTAGCCTATAAATTCAGGGAGGGTAACAATGCTTAGCGTAAATATCCACGAAGCCAAGACAAATCTTTCTGCAATTCTGGTGCAAATTGAAAAAGGTGAGCAGGTTGTAATTTGCCGCAACGGAAAGCCGATTGCCGATCTTATACGTCACAAACAACAAGTTCGTACAAAACCGGATGAACTATTAAGCAGGATTACCATAAAATATGATCCAACTGAACCTTTATCTCAGGATGAATGGGAGATAGAAGATTGATCCTGGATACCTGTGCCCTACTCTGGCTGGTCGAAGGGACAACTCTGTCTTCCGCTGCTTTAGTAAAAATTGATACATCCCCTGTGGTTTATGTTTCAACAATAACGGCCTTTGAAATAGCTTTAAAATACAGACGGGGAAAGCTTCTCCTGCCTGCTGAACCGGAAGACTGGTTTAAAAGAGTATTGGCTCATCACAATTTAGAGATGATCGATATTTCTCTTGAAATTGCTCTTGAATCTACTGCTCTTCCTCAAATTCATAAGGATCCGGCAGACCGGTTTATCATTGCCACAGCCCTGCTGTATAAACTGCCCGTTGTAACAAAAGATAATTTGTTCAGCGAGTATGGTGTTAAAGTAATAAATTAACGGCTATTCCCCCGGGGAACGACGATGAGGATCTCCGGGAGTGGCTGATCCGGCGCTTCGTCTAACACAGCTTAAAAGCCCTGAAATCATTCTTTAATAAATAGACCATATTCATTGAATTCCAGTGTTCCATCCCCGTTGTCCACGAAGGAATACGGAGCTGTTGCCCAAAAGAATTCGTAGCTTGTCGCATTCGGTTGAGATTCATTGGATACTGTAATTCCGATCTCCAGACCGTAATTACTAAAATCAGTCGTCTCGCCGGAAGAAGTAGACGTCACATTTGTTGGAGTGAATGTCCAATTCTTTGCCGGGTTGGTCGAATCTGTCCAGGTCCCCTGGATCCATACCGGGGTATCAAAAACATATGGAATCCCGAGCAAACCGCCGATAGCCTCACAACCGGACAATAATACGACTGCCAGAACTGCGAACGCCATTAAGATTCGTTTGATTTTCATGAAAATCACCTCATTGTTGATATATTACCAGTATACTAATGTATGTGCTGAGTAATATCCATTAAAAAACCGCCTCCGTTATTAACGGGGCGGTTTATCGCTGCTTTTTCCTACAGGACGATTATTACCGGCGTGCCCGGGATCGACCCCTGGAGGCTCCCTTGGCCATGATACGAACCCTTTTGTAAAGTCCATCACCTTCGCTCTTGGTAACAACATCTTCACGATCGTTGATGGCGGTATGAACGAGTCGGCGTTCGAAAGGATTCATTGGTTCAAG
>JAUUYD010000377.1 GCA_030590585.1 Spirochaeta sp. | reverse complement strand
GAAACAAAAAAGGCAGGACCCTAAGCCCTGCCTCCCGTATCTGCGTGTATTCAAGCTGTCAGATGCCGAAAACATCCATCAAACTGTCGGCCACGGCTTCAACAACCTTATCGTTGATGTAGTTGGGATCCTGGAGCTTGGCTTTCACTTCTTCCACCCGGTCCATGCGAACATCTGGAGTGGAACGGACGATATCCGCGGTCTGCTGCAGGGCGGCAGAATTTCTGGCCTCTTCAGAGACAGCAACCGAGTCAGTGAGAGCTTGTTTAACGACTTTCGTCGGTTTACCTGTTTTGTTGTACTTAGCAACCGGATCAACCGGTCCCAACCTGTCAATGGTCATGTATGCTCCTCGTTCCGCTTCACTCTTAGTATCGGCAACGACCCCATAAGTTTAACCGGTGGAAAATGAAAAAGCGAAAGATTCTATAAAATTCATCCCTTTTTTCCGATACCAACCAGAACTGCAAATTCTCCCTTAAGGGTACTCCTTGCCGAGAGCACAGCCAAGACCTCAGCGGGTGTTCCGGAGAGAAATTCCTCGAATTTCTTCGTTATTTCCCTTCCCACCAGGATTTTACGCTCTCCTGAAAGGTCTTTCAGATCTTCCAATAGCTTAAGAACCCGGTATGGAGACTCATAAAGGACAAATATCATGTCCATTTCAAGGAGCTCTTTCAGACGTTTTCGGCGTCTCCCGCCCTTTGGAGAAAGAAAACCTTCAAAGATAAATCCCTTTCCCGCTGTTCCGGCAACACTCATCATGGCTGTTACTGCGGAAGCCCCCGGCAGGGGTATTACTGGAAATCCGGCTTCTCTGACGGCTGAGGCAAGGCGGCCTCCGGGGTCACTTATACCCGGGGTTCCGGCATCAGAGACATAGGCGACATCACTTCCTTCACTCAGAAGTTTGACAATACCTTTTGAGCTGTTCTCTTCGTTTCTTGCCCTGCAGCTGATCAGGGTTTTCGAGACAATCTCATAACGGTCCAGCAGCTTTCTGGTCTGCCTGGTATCTTCAGCTGCAATGACATCTGTCTCTTTGAGTATACGGACTGCCCGATAGCTGATGTCTTCAAGATTTCCTATGGGGGTTGCAACAACGTATAAAGTGGCCATTTCTTCATTATATCGAGATTGACCCTTCGCGTAAGCGAAGTATAATGCATAGGAGCAGCCCGGCTGGAGGTAAGCACCATTAATTCCGCTACCACTACTCAATACAGAAAAAGCCGTATTCGAGTGAGCATACTTGATTATCTCAAAAGTACCACGGCCCATCCCTCAGCTGAGGAAGTACATAAGGCCATACGGAAAAAGCATCCGCAGATCAGCTTCGGTACGATTTACCGTAATCTGAATATACTGGTGGATACCGGGTCGGCTCAGAGACTTGAATCATCCAGAGCCAGAGACCGCTTTGATGCCCAGCTCCCTCAGCATGCCCATTTCCGATGCGAAGAATGTGGAAATCTCTTCGACCTCCCCCTCATCCCCGACAGTCTGGTTCATGAACTCTCAGAAAAAACAGGTCATACAATATCAAACCACAATATCGAGTTTTTCGGTGTCTGTTCGTCCTGCAGCAGCGGATCCTAAGCCCCATTGACCACGGAAATTCTCTACGCCCTCATCTTCATCCTCGTATTATCAACATTGGCGATTTTACTCTGGAGCTGGAAAAGCCGGAATGATCAGTACCGCCGTGATTCCGGGAAACCGGATGAAGATATTAACATACTGAAAGGCGGCAGTGACTGCCCACTTTGCGGAGAACATCTCCCGAAAGGTACGAGAGTGCATTCGGTTCTTTTTCCGGGAAAAGAGTTCGATCTGATGCGCATCTACGGATGCCGGCATTGCTGGAACGGACATGCTCTGGCCGATATGTCCCTCTCCCGGAACTCCCGACGCTGTCCAAGCTGCGGTGAAACTATCCCCGAAGGGGGTTATGTGATGGCCCAGGTTTACAACAAACCCTATCGCAAAACCCATGTCCATGTTTACGGCTGTACGGTGTGTAAACCGGGGCGGGGATAGGAGTAAAGACTATGCTCAGCAATATCCTGAAACGCATCGTTCAAAATGCCATGATGTCATCTTCCCCGAATTCCCTGCAATCAGAGATGAATCTGGCCAAAGTCGAAAATTCTGATTTCGCAGGTTTACCCTCTGATGACCGCTCTCCTGAGAAGCGGGCCCAGGCAGTTCTATCATCCATGAGCCTCGAAGAAAAGCTCAGTTTTGTCACCGGATACAAGTCTCTGGGAATCCGCGCCCTTCCCTGTCACGGACTGCCCTCGGTATGGATGAGCGATGCAACAAGCGGACCCCGATGCTACGGAGCCACAACAGCCTTTCCTTCTGCCATAGCCATGGCGGCATCATGGGATCCGGAACTGGCAGCAGAAGCAGCGGATCATATCGCAGAAGTCGCCAGAGCAAAGGGTGTATCAATACTCCTTGGACCCGGAGTGAATATCGCAAGGATTCCCACCTGCGGGCGAAATTTTGAATATTTTGGAGAAGACCCCTTCCTTGCCGGAACACTGGCTTCGGCATACGTCAGAGCCAGTGCCGAGAGGGGTATTATCTGTACCGTGAAACATATGGCGGTGAACAACTCCGAATACGACCGGCACAAGATTTCTTCGGATCTGGACGAACGAACCCTCCGGGAAATCTATCTGCCGGCATTTGAAGCGGCAGTGAAGGAAGGGAAAACCCTGGGAATAATGTCCGCCTACAACCCGGTGAACGGGGTCTGGGCCAGTGAAAACCGCACGCTGCTGAGGGAGATACTCAGGGATGAGTGGGGTTTCGAAGGAATCGTGGTTTCCGACTGGAACTCCCTGTATTCAACTGCCGGTCCTTTAACATCCGGTCTGGATATCGAAATGCCCAGGGCCAAATGGCTTACTCCCGATAGGGTAAAGGCCGCCTTTGTCAGCGGAGAATCCGGTGAAATCGACCTGGATAGAATGGCCGGAAATCTGCTTCGAACCCTTTTTACCGCCGGCATCTACGACAGACCGGTGAAAGACCCCGAAGCCAGGGAGTTTCATCCCGACCATGACGCGGCCGCCCTTAAAACCGCCAGAGCCGGTATTGTCCTGTTGAAAAATGAAGATGCCGCCCTGCCGCTCCCCCGGGGCACGGGAATCACCATTGCGGTTTGCGGCCCTCTGGCCGTGGAAAGTGCCACTCTGGGCGGCGGCTCCTGCCATATCGCCCGAACTACCGGAACGGTAAACCTTCTGGACGGACTGAAATCGGCAGCGGTCGATATCGCAGCGGCCGAGGCGTCTACAGGTAGGACAAATATCATACATATTGCAAACCCGTGCAGCCTCAACAATAGAAAAATCATTGAAGATGCCGATGCGGTAATCATCGCCTGCGGTTTTAATTTTATGAGCGAAAGTGAAGTTTACGACCGTCCATGGAGACTTCCCCGGTCCCAGCGTAAACTCATCCACCGGATTTCCCGGCTGAATTCCCGGTGTATTGTCACAATCACCGCCGGCGGCGGGGTGGAAACCGAAAGCTGGATTAACCAGGTTCCTGCCCTCATTCACGGAATGTACCTGGGGCAGTCGGTGGGAACAGCCACTGCGGAGATTTTATTCGGTATTGTAAATCCGTCGGGGAAACTCCCCTTTACCATGGCCCGGAAATGGGCCGACATCCCG
>JAUUYD010000287.1 GCA_030590585.1 Spirochaeta sp. | reverse complement strand
TTACGGGCTTTTCCAAGGAGCCAGGCGGAGAAGCCGAGGAAGAGCATCCACCAGAGGGCGCCGTTTAATGTCGACGGGGCGAGTTTGGCAAAGGTGGTAAAGAGGTAGACGGCGGTTCCGAAGAGGAGGAATCCCATGACTTCCTTGAAGCTGTTCATCCAGTTCCCGGGTTTGGGCAATTTCTTGATGATGCCGGGCCAGATGCCCAGGAGCAGGAAGGGTAGGCCAAGGCCGAGGCCGGTGAGGCTGAAGATGGCCAGGATTACCAGGGGCGGCTGGGAGAAGGCGAAGCCCAGGGCGGGCCCTAAAAGCGGGGCGGTGCAGGGTGTGGCTATAAGGACGGCAAATATTCCTGTGAGGAAGCTGCCTAAATAGCCTCCCCGGGAACCGGCGGCCGAGGCGCTGTTAAGGCTGGTCCGCGGGGCTTCGATAACAAATACATCGAACATGCTCAAGGCGAATACCCAGATAACGGCGATGAGAAGGAGTACGAAGAGGGGAGACTGGAATTGAAATCCCCAGCCTAAAAGCCGTCCGGAGGTTTGGAGGAGAATAATGATGAGGGCCAGGGCCCAGAATGATACTTCGATTCCGGCGACATAGAGCCAGGAGTGTTTCAGTATGGCTTTTTTATCCTGACCTGCCTGTTTCACCAATCCCAGGGCTTTTACTGAAAGTAGGGGCAGAACGCAGGGCATCACATTGAGGAGTATGCCTCCGATAAAGGCCATCAGGAAAAAGATTAAAAGAGAGCCCCCAACGGCGGATACGGCGGATCCTGTTGACCCGGCGGGAATCTGAACGCCGGCAGCTTCAGTTTCAGCGGCCCATTCGAGGATAGCCGTTGTGGTGGAATCGGCCTGGAGTGCCGGGGCCGAGGGGTCAAAATCAACAAAGAGTCTTTCAGAATCGGGAAAAAGACAGGTGCCTTCTTCATTACAGATCTGGAAAAGGGCATTTATAATAAGCTGGGTGGGCTTAACATCAGGGGCTGTTCTGAATTCCAGCAGAACTGTTGTCTCATCATAGTACTGTGCCAGTCCGTCTTTCATGACGGGCTCGGCTTTGATTGTTGACCCGTAGATTATCTTCGGGTCACTCTCAGGTTCCAGGGTGAAAAAATCAACATCATCAATCTGATGGAACTCTTCGGGATATACGAATCGAACGGCTATGATTCCGATTCCTTCGTCGGGGTTCCAGGCGGCCAAGCGGGCGGAGGTTTCAGCCCTGGCTATTGGTGTAGAAAAGGAAAAACCGGAATTTTCAGATCCTGCCTCCAACGTGAAAGTTGATTTCAGTCCCGGAATGGCGGTATCTGATGCATCATCACTGCTCTGCGCGGGTATTAGGGCAGGAAAAAATATAGAGAAGGCAATAATGAATGCGAAAAGGGCCCGACGGGTATTATCCCGGACGTTATATATGAAGGTTCGTTCAGAATAAGTCATGGCACTATTATAATACTTGTTTTGAAAGACTATATAGGAAAATGCAGATTTAACCATGACAGTTTTTCCATGTTTCCTCACCTTGCGGCGCTTACATGGATAAGCGGCAAGGCAGCTCGTAGTTGCCTCAAAACTGAATCAATTCGAACAGAGTGGTTGCCACCAATACAACTCTTCAGTATTATACCCAGACAATTCGGGCGGGTAGCTCAGTTGGTTAGAGTACCGGTCTTACACACCGGCTGTCCTGGGTTCGAGTCCCAGTTCGCCCAAAAATACCCAATCAGTTTAGAGAATCCCGGTTATCGCCTGAAAAGGCAGTGACTGGGACTCGAACCGAAGGTTGCGCCGAGCGATAGCGAGGAAGAGGCCGTAGGATGCGGCCGGAAGCAACCGTAGACGGCTCGCAGGAGGACGATAAGGATGTCGGACTCCGGAGAGGAGTCCCAGTTCGCCCAAAAATACCCAAACAGTTTAGATAATCCTCAGTTTCCGCTTTTATAAGCGGGAACTTTAAGGACTCTTCCGTGTATTATTGCTTATGCTTAGAACTCACCGTTTTCTGAAACTGATAGTATTCGCCTCACTATTCATTACAGCGAATCTGATTGCAGAGGATTTCGGTGCTGCAGACGATTCTGATTTCATCGGGAAGAGTTTCATTCTCACATTTACCGACCTCCTGAGCGGCCGTGAAATCACCACAATCGGCAGTTCAGATGACATCGGAACCCTTATTGTATTCTGGTCAATAAACTGCGGCCCCTGTATTCGGGAGATACCCGATCTGAATACCCTTTATGCCCAATGGCATCCAAAAGGACTTGAGATTATTGGGATTCTCCAGGATGAGAGACCCGAGCAGGTAATCAGCCTTTGCAATCGTTTCAGAATCATCTGGCCTCAATTTATGGAAAGCGGATCGCCTTTTGAAAAGCCTGTCACTGCCGAGTGGAATATCAGCCATACACCGGATTTCATCCTGCTGGATTCTGATGGGAGGGTGATCGATTATGGTTTTTACAACCCGATAGAGGCTGTGGAGCGTCACTTTGGTTGATAATTCCTCCCGGGGTTTCCCAGCTTCGCGCCATCGGATAATCTGTTGAAGCACTATGGGTAAACGATTAAGAAGCACTCAGCAAAATAAAACTTTCGTATTTACAGGCGGGGGTACCGCCGGCCATGTTTTCCCTGTATTTCCGGTGATTGAGCGGGTTCGAAAGGCCGGTTTCGATGTTCTCTGGATTGGATCCTCGAGGGGCATGGAGAGAACCCTGGTTGAAAGGGCCGGTATTCGGTATTACGGTGTTCCCTCAGGAAAGCTGCGCCGTTATTTCTCATTTCGGAATTTTACTGACCTCTTCCGTATCATTGCAGGATTTTTCGCATCCTTAAGAATCCTGTGCCGTGAACGCCCCATGGCGATTATCTCCAAGGGCGGATTTGTTACAGTCCCCCCTATGGCAGCGGCCCGGCTTTTGAAAATACCATCACTGAACCATGAATCGGATGTCGACCCGGGGCTGGCCGCCAGATTGAATATCAAACTGGGTGCAAGAGCGCTGGTATCGTATGAAAAAACTCTCATCTATCTGTCGGTTGAAGCCCGGGCCCGGGCGGTCATTGTCGGTAATCCGGTACGGGATGAACTTTTTAATGGGAACCCTGATGAGGGCAGGCGCTTGGCCGGATTAAAACCGGATGATTCCAGGCCGCTGATTCTCGTATTAGGCGGCTCCCAGGGAGCCCTGGAGGTGAACAATCTTGTCACCGGCTGTCTGGATGAGATTCTCAGTATAGCCGCTGTTGTGCATCAGACAGGTAGCGGAAATCCTTCAGTTCCGGATATGGATGGTTACCTGAGCCGTCCTTTTTTTACTGAAGAACTTTCTCATCTTCTGGCCGCTGCCGATCTGGCCATCGCCCGTTCCGGTGCGGGTTCAGTCTGGGAGCTTGCGGCAACGGGAACTCCGGCCATTTTCATTCCATTGAGGGAAGCAACCCGGGGAGATCAGCTGTTAAATGCTTCAATGGCCGAAGAGGCGGGAATGTCGGTTACAATGGAAAGGGGTGTTGATTCTGATAAGCTGGGAGAAGTAGTTAAAGAGCTTATTCATAATCCCGAAAGACTAAAGGTTATGGCTGAATCAGCAGAAACCTATCCGGCCCGTGAGGCCGCGGATTTGATTACCGAGGTATTGATGGAGTACGTCAAATGAGTTTTACAGATATCATTATTCTGCTGCTGGCGGTAGCTGGTACGGTTTATGGATTTCTCCGGGGTATCAGGCCGGCTCTCTTTCTCCTCGTTACTCTTCTGGCGGCATTTCTGTCGGTTATGCTGCTTACAGTTCCTCTGGAGAATCTCATACTTGATTTAACAGGTGTCGGCTCGGATAACTATCCCGGTGCACCAGCTGTGGCGGTACTTATACTTGAGGGACAGAGTGGGAATGCCTACCTTGCGGCATTTATCCCAACCATGCTTTCGCTGTTTTTTATTCTGGCCCTGGCCCTGGGTGGTTTTTTACTCAGGCCATTTATCATAAAGGCTTCCGGGAATACTATCTCCAGAATATTCGGTGCATTACTTGGCTTGTGTGCCGGAGCTGCCGCAGGACTGCTGACAGCCGTTCAGCTCACCCGTCTGCCATGGCCCCTGGCCGGGGACATGTTTCGGGGCAGTCTGATAATATCAACAATCAATTTTTTTGCCGGGTCACTGATTCCCGCATTGGCCGGGGGACTCTGAATGTTTGAAAATCTTCTGCATCAGGAAAACATCTCCGCCAGACTACGGCATGATGTCACTGAAAAAGCTGTTCCTCCTGCAATTCTTTTTTCCGGTCCGGCAATGTCCGGAAAGCTTACCGCCGCTCTGGAATTGGCCCGTTCACTTTCCTGTGAGAAAGATGCTGAGTGGAACTGCAGCTGCGGTCATTGCCGTTCCCACAGGTCTATGGCACATCCGAGAACCATTCTGGCGGGGAGTCGGGATATGACCCCGGAAATTGCCG
>JAUUYD010000027.1 GCA_030590585.1 Spirochaeta sp. | reverse complement strand
CGTATGTAAGTTATCGCTTCAATTTCCATTATTTTATTGTTAATAAGCTGATCAATACTCTTAAGATTCTGCTGTTTCGCAGATTCAATAATATATTCAAGATTATCGAACACCGGCTGCATCCAATGAGACATTTTTGCCTGTTTCTGACCGGGTAGATACCCCAGATCCTGCCCCATGGGAATAATTGGTCTGCTTACCAGAACTCTGGAATATTGTTTATCCTCCATGGTTTTCTTCAGTGCCGCAGCCATGGCCAGAAGGGTTTTCCCGGTTCCCGCCTTTCCAACAAGGGTTACCAGAGGTATGGAATCATCCAGCAGAAGATCGAATGCAACCCTTTGTTTGACATTAAGGGGTTTTATTCCCATCACCGGTTCCTGCCAGGATTCAACATACTTCAGGAACCCCTCCCCCCCCTCCTGTCTACCGATATGTATGGTTTTTTTATCATCTTTCTCCGGTTTGAACAGTACATACTCATTCGGCATCAGGGAACGGCCTTCCCATTTTATTGTACCGGAGTCTTGGAAAGCATTAAAACTCTCCTCACTGATGGAACTCTCAGCAACTCCTTCGTATAGAAATTCCATGCTAACGTTATTTTTTTCATAATCGACAGCCTTTAACCCCAGCACCGCAGCTTTAATCCGGGCATTGATGTCCTTTGAGACAAAGAAAACATCATGGCCTGACTGCATGAGGGAAAGGGCACAGAGAATAATTTTATTGTCCATTTTATCAAGAGAGAGTTCTTTGGGAACCTTGGCATCCTGTGCCAATCCCACTTTCAAGGTACCCCCTGATGGTAATTTCACCCCGGTTTGAAGGCTGCCCTTTTTCGAAAACTCATTGATATAACGAATGGCTTGACGGGCGCTTCGCCCACGGCCGGCGTGGTCTCTCTTCAACTTGTCCAGTTCTTCAAAAACCCACAGAGGGATGATGACCAGGGCGTCCCTGAAAGATATAAAAGCATCAGGACGATGAATAAGTACATTGGTATCAATGACAAAAGTTTTTTCGTGATGTTTCAATTCAAGTCCCTAAGTTCCGTATGAATCCAGAACTTCCTTCAAAAGATATGGTTTATTTGTGATTATACCGTCAATACCCCATCTGACGAAACGCCTCATATCTTCTTCACTATCAACTGTCCAAACCTGAACTTTCCAGCCTTTTTTCTGCCATCCGGCAATACGTTCGGGAGTAAGGATTCGCAGGGGGCCTGCTGTTTCAGGAAGCTGTAAAACCCCCTCACCTTCCCCGGGAGACCTGGGACATCCCAGTATTGTCGTCAGCAGCAGCCAGGCAGCGTTGAGACGTGCCACCGAAACTGCAGCCCCCGGATTCATACGCTTAAATATCCGCAGAGTCCTGTCCCTGAAAGAGGCAGTACGGCAGCGATGGAAAGATTTACTTTTTTTAAGGAGGGCAGACCAGGCCCTGATAACAGCCGTACCGGAATCTTTCAGATCAACACTGAAACAGGTGTCCGGAAACAGTTTCAGGGCATCATCCATGAAAAGAGGTTTTTCAGTACTGCCTGATTTATGATGAAGAACAACTCTCTCCAATTCAGATCTGATACACCGTATGATGGGCTTGACAGGCCCGCCGAAACTTGAGAAATCGGAATCATGTGCAACAACTATATGCCCATCAGAACTAAGGCGGACATCTGTTTCGATAATCGAGGCACCGGCCTCAAGAGCTGCCCTGAAGGAAGACTCAGTATTTTCTACAGCCTTCTCCGGTGCACCGCGATGCCCGATAATCAATACTGTCTTCACGAAATATCCGGCCGGCCATCAGCATCAACAATGGTCAGTTGGTCTTTACCCGGCCAGTCTCCATCACTTATGGTAACCGCCGCTTCATCCTCTATAAAAAGTGCGGGAGCATCACCCACATTTTGTTGTTCAATACCTGAAACGGGGGTGGGGCTCTCAATTTTAAACTGCTGAACAGCAGTATCAAGGTCGAGGCTGATGACTTTAATACTCTCTGCCACTTCCCGTGTACGTTCCGAACTTTCACGAATTACCGACATCCCGATACGGATTTCCTCACTTCCGGAACTAAGCTGATGTGATACATTCGATGCTGATGCAACTGATCCCCTTACCGAATGAATATTCTCAGAGATATCCATCGTGCTTTCTTTTACACTGTTGGTGTAGTCCTGCAGCTCATTCATAGCTTCCATAACCTGACCGCCGCCCTGACTGAGTTCTTCGATACTTGATGCAACTTCAGCGGTTCTGCTGATAACACCTTTTATTTCCATATCAATCTGATTAAAGGACGAGATTGTCTGGTTGCTGGATTCACCTGCACTGTTGATATCACTGATAATCGCTCGAAGATTCTCACTGATGACATAGGAATTTTCTGCTGTTTTTTCCGCCAATTTCCTGATTTCATCGGCAACAACGCTGAACCCTCTGCCGGCATCACCGGCATGGGCCGCCTCGATTGCCGCATTCATGGCCAGAAGGTTGGTTTGATCAGCAACACCCTTGATGACATCGGCCATCTCCTGAATGGTATTTACATGGTTACTCACTCTTTGGATGATATGTCCTGTCTCCTCGATGATTTCACTGCCTTCCAGGGCGACTGATTCAAGTCTTGCGGCGGCATCACGGTTGCCTCCAACAACTTTTGACATATTGGAAAGAGATGCAATTATTTCTGTTGTTGCGGCAGTGGATTCCTCCACCATGGTAACCTGGGACTGCACCATCTCAGCAAAACTTTCTACTCTGTTGACAATCAAATCAGCGGTTTCAGCAGATTCCCTGACATTTTGATCCAGAGATCTGGTAAGTTCCAGAATCGATTCGACATTGCGTTCTCCTTCTATAACCGAGCCAGCAGAATCTTCTACCACGTTCAGGAGATTTTTCCTTGCCTGAGTATTGGAATTGGATCCGGCCTGGATGGCCCCAAGGGTTTCCACAAGGTTTTCGATAAATCCATTCAGATTACTGCCGAGCCGGCTGAGTTCATCCTTTCCGGATTCAACGGTCCGGACGGTCAAATCACCTGTGGACAGAACGGCAATATCATCCAGAAGTATTTTGATTTTTTTTATGATCACTTGAATTATCAGCGAGGATAGTATGGCTGATAAAATGATGACACCGAGGATACTCAGATTCATAACAAGAGCCTGTCTCTGAGATATTTTTCTGATTGCGGAATCTATTAAATCCACCTGCTGATTCAGTATCTCGACATTTGACACGATTGTGTTATGAAGAACTGCCTGGGATGAGATAAAATCCGCGGCAGCATCCATGAGTTGAGCTGTGGATCGACGCCGATATGTTTCATCAATAACGATTCGGGAGAAAGGTACATTACTGATATATGGATAGGTTTCCATCGCTGTCTGCCAGAACCTTTCCGCGCTCGCGGTATGGTCTATTCGCCGTTCCATCATCAGATCGTTCAGCCGAAAAACAGAATCAAGTGCTGATGATATGGTGCCGTTCAACCCGGGCAGAATTACAATGTTTTCCTTACCAAGCTTGAAAGTCTCAGTAGTGGTCTCTGAAAGAACATGATACTCATCAATGCTTTTGTTGAACGATGAGAGTATATAATTCATGAGACCGCTGCTTTCGGCATTAAGCGCCTGCTGCATTTTGCCAAGCAATGCCTGTTCATCCCTTACCGCATTAATCCTGCTGCTCTGAATATTCACATACACAAGGGATAGAATCAAAAACAGATTCGTAATAACAACGAGACCAATCAGGCGTAAACGAATGCTCATAAAGGATGCCTCCGGTTGACTATCCTACTGCCTTTGTATTTTGTGTCAATCATCCCGTTGCCGTTACACCCCAAATCCCGATACACTGTCGGGTCCATGAGTTCAGACAGCAAACCACTTATAGTCCAGGGCGACGGATCCCTACTCCTCGATGTTCACGATGATTCCTTTGAGAAATCCCGTGGGGAAATCAGCGCATATGCCGAACTTGAAAAATCACCGGAACACATTCACACCTACAGGATTTCACCTTTGTCCCTGTGGAACGCTGCAGGTGCGGGATGGTTCAGTGATGAGATTGAGACATCTCTGAACCGATGGAGCCGATACCCGGTTCCGGAAAATATCATAACTCAAATCCATGACATTCTCTCACGCTGGGGAAAACTTCGGCTTGTAAAAGTAGAATTGGAGCTTCCGGAGGGAGCTGTTCCAGAAGACTCTGTACTCACGGATTCCGAAATGTGGCTCCGCCTTGAGGTGGATGATACTGCTGTTCTGGAGGAGCTCAGGGCCAGGAAAACCCTGGCCAAATGGCTTACACCCGACAGAGATGGATTCCTGGTTCGATTGGTGGACCGGGGAACAATCAAAGCCGAGTTGATACGAATAGGATTCCCGATTGTTGACCTGGCCCCCCTCAAAGATGGTGATCCGCTGGAGATTCGCTTAAGGGAGATATCCCTTGATGGAAAACCATTTTCGATACGGGATTACCAGGCCAGTGCCGTTCGATCCTTCATCGGCAACGGGGAACCCGGAACAGGATTCGGTACAGTCGTAATGCCATGCGGATCGGGAAAAACTGTTGTCGGTATCAGTGCCATGGCCGAATTGGCCACTCACACCCTCATTTTAACAACGAATGTAGCAGCTGTTCATCAATGGCGAAATGAATTACTGGATAAAACCTACCTCGAGCCGGAACAAATCGGCGAGTACACCGGTGATCGAAAAGAAGTGGCAGCTGTTACTGTTGCCACATACCAGGTATTAACCTGGCGGAAAAACAAAATCAGCCCTTTTCCGCACTTCGATCTGTTCAGAAAGCACTCATGGGGCCTGATTATCTATGACGAGGTACATCTGCTGCCGGCACCGGTATTCCGGGTAACTGCCGAGATTCAATCCGTTAGACGAATTGGCCTCACCGCAACACTTATACGTGAGGATGGAGCTGAACGGGATGTATTCTCTCTGGTGGGTCCAAAACGTTTTGATATACCATGGAAAGAATTGGAAGCACTTGGGTGGATTGCCGAAGCCCGCTGCCGGGAAATTCGTATCAACCTGCCGAAAGAGTCGCGGATTCCTTATGCCATTGCCGAGAAACGCAGAAAGATCAGATTGGCTGCTGAGAATCCAAGAAAAATTGAGATTGCACTTCAGCTTGTAAAAAACAGACACGAGGACCAGATTCTGGTAATCGGGCAGTACATTTCACAGCTTGAGAAAATCGCTGATAAGTTGAAAGTACCAATTATTACAGGTAAAACACCCAATGCTGAACGTGACAGAATCTACGGTGATTTTCGTAAAGGGAAAGAACGGGTGATAGTTGTTTCCAAGGTTGCTAATTTCGCCATTGACCTGCCGGATGCCTCTGTCGCCATACAGCTTTCAGGATCCTTTGGTTCACGGCAGGAGGAAGCCCAGCGCCTGGGACGTATCCTCAGGCCCAAAGAAAAAGATTCCTGGTTTTATTCACTTGTATCTAGGGGAACCGTTGAAGAGGACTTTGCCGCCAACCGTCAACGATTCCTTACCGAACAGGGATATCGATACACCATCGATATCTGGGAGGATTCATGAACAAAGTTACCTGGCCTGAGGTGTTTGCAGCCCTGCCCGATGCGGGTTTTTTCGAGGTTGTGCGCCATTACCTCGGACCTGTGAGTACGCCGTTTCACAAGCCGGATCTTATCGGACAGATGAAGGAATTCTTTGCAAGAGATGACGTCGCCAAACGTGTCATCGATTTCATCGATCCTGATGATGCATTATTTCTAACTTTCATCGGCTTTCATAAACTGCCTTCAGAAGAAAACCTGATGCGTATGATACCTGATGTCCGCTATGTTGCCATGAGAGAGAAACTCCTTAATCTTGAGGAACGGCTGCTGATATGGAGCCGCGTAGAAGGAAAATCCAGATACTATGCCCTCACACCCCTGGGTGAAACAGTCAGGGAATCCGGACTTCTCGGTCCCGGGGCCGTAATCGGTGAAGGTGAAATTGCCGGGAAAACCGAAGGAACAGCATGGCTGGATGACAATTTTCTGAGTGCTGCCCTGGCTTTTCTCAATGAGAAAGTGCCGCTTTTCCGCAAGGAAGGAGGCTGGCGCAAAAAATCTCTGGAGATTCTCACCGACCGATTTCCCATACTCTTCAGGGATGGTCGGGGTGAGGAACGTCTTATACTTGCAGGTAGAGCACTTATTGCGGCCGGTCTGGCCATACGAAAAGAAGAACGGCTTGAACCCCGATTATCCGCATGGAAAGAGATTGAATCCCAAAGTGCAGATGACCGTCTCGCCATTATCAAGGCCCGAGGGGCAGCAGGACGCAGCCTTCCCATTGGAATTGCCATCGAAGCAACACGTCTTGTTACCGAATGCCTTCCCGCAGGCAGGGCATTCACTCAAGGCAAACTGGCCGGCCTCTTTCAATTGGGTACCGGGGGAGCATCTCCATTATCTCCTCCGGGAGCCAGACGAATGATTGCCCATCTGGAGCTGATGGGTGAATTAATTTCAGATGGCAATGGCTTACTGAGCTGTTCCACCGCTAATGATTCGATTTCTCCGGAATCTGATGCTCCTTTTTTGAGTATAACGCCGGTTGGTGATATTACACTCAGACCCGGAATGCCTTTATTCTGCGATCTTGCCCTGTCCTCCGAACCGGTCAAGGTTGATGTAGTCACTGTATTCCGAATGAATAAAGACCGTTTTCTTTCCGGTCTGGACGCCGGTATAAATCCGGAAAAATTCTTTTCCGGCCTGGAAACCTATTCCGGTCATCCTGTTCCCTCCAACCTCCGAACCCTGGCCTCTGAGTGGGAGAGCGATTACCGTACAATCAGCATGAAACTCGGTGTTCTTTTTCAGGCCCGGGGTATCAGGCTGCAAATAATTGAAGAAACAGGAGTTCTTGATTCATACAGCTATTCGCGGCCGGCTGAAGGCCTGTGGCTGCTGGATCCGGGTGAAGAGAATCAGTGGAGGGCTGCTTTGAACGGTATCGGAATCGACAGACTGCCCCCCCTTCTCACAGCTTCGGGTTCCATGGCTGTTACAGCTGATTCAATCAGTGATTCAGCTCCGCCCTATCTGCTTTGGAACGGGGATTCAATAAGTCCGGCACTATGCGCTTACAGCTGGAGTAAAACCCGGGTACAAGATGTCTCTGAGTTAATGGCGGATCTGAAAAAGGCCGGCGATTCCGTATCACTGTCAAAAGAAGAGCAGGAGGCATTTCAAGAGCGCCTTGAGCGCCGCATCATCATTGTCCCGGAACAGATTCGCAAAGGCTCATGGCGTTTTGAAGTAATGAGCGCCAAAGGGCTTGATTACAGGGGCAAACTGAGGCTGGTTGAAGCGGCCATGAGCGGAAGGGATGAGCGGCTGGCAGTCACATTAGCTGTTGGTAATTCAATCGAAACAATCCTGGTTCTTCCCAAAAAAATTGAGAAAGACGGGGAGGATCATATTCTTGTGGGACTTTCATTACCTGAAGAGGAAGAAGTTCACTACAAGATACGTAAAATCGGATTCCTGAAACGAATTAAGTCATCCCTGTTCTAGATATGGTGCCCAGTCGCTTGCCCAGAACTTGAAAGAGTATTTATACTGCCTTCCATGAAGTCTGATTCGCGAAGAAAAAAAAACGGTATTTTCACGGGTCATGATATTACCCTTATTACGGTGCTGAGCATTATGCTTACCGGTATTCTGGGATTATCCGGAGTTATGATCTGGATTGTTTCTACTCTATAGGAGCCTGTTTCCCGGTAAACAGCTCGAACTGAAGCCTGGCTTGAGCTTCAAGCATGCCGGCCCCGTTCATTATCCGCACACCTGATTTTCGGGCCCTGGCCAGAAACAGGGTTTCGGCAGGCTTATAAATCATGTCATACACCAGGCTGCAGTTTCCCGGTTTCCACCAGGGTATAGGATCCGCATCCGTGTTTGGAAACATTCCCACTGTCGTGGTTTGAACCGCCAGATCCACGCCATCGGCAAGCAGCGGAAGAGATTCTTCAGTAAGCGCTCCCCATTTCTGGCCTGCCTCCTCAGCCAGATGACGGGCTTTATCAGTTGTCCGATTCAGGATAACAAGGTGCATTCCAACATCTGTAAGGGCGTAAACTGCCGCTCTGGCAGCCCCTCCTGCTCCGATAATCAAGGCTTTTTTGCCTTTTAATTCTTCAATTGACCTCAGATTCATGGCTGCCGGAAGAGGTTTGAGGAAACCCTCAGCATCCGTATTTCTTCCGCGCCATCCATCCCCGGCTCTTAATAGTGTATTGGCCGCTCCGATACTCCGGGCCAGATGACCGGAATAATCACAAAGAGAGAGAGCCGTTTGCTTATGAGGAACCGTCACTGACAGTCCCGTAAGGCCCCAGATATCACAGGTTTCAATTAAAGCGGCCAAATCATCCGATTTTATTGGAAGGTAGGTTCCCTTCAATCCTGATTCCCTGAGCCAGCGATTGTGTATTGATGGGGATAAACTATGAGAAACGGGATTTCCAACAACACCGTAAAGAGCTGTGGATTTACCGATATCTTTATATCTGTACATTTTAATCAGTGTCTCCGGATCCAGCTGTCCCGGGGCCGCTGCCCCTTCAGGACCGTTCGCGGATGACGCATAGGTCCATAGTGAACCGAATCGTTCGGCAAGAATTCTTGAAGGCGCACCGAATTCCTCCATTCCCAGAAGCACCTTTTCCACCACCGACTCTGTAGCCAGAGCTGTACGGGCCAGCGTAAGAAGATGCCGGCTCCCGGTGCAGCGGGCCGCAATTTTCGGTATGTTTCCTTCCTCTGCAATTCCCCGGATACTTGAGGCCAGATCGGCAACCGGAAGACTCAAGAGGGTTCCCTTGAAATCATGTATTGACCGGATAATTCGAGTATCAGAGCTAAGAGCGGCACGAACGGCAGCATCCATGGGCCGCTTGTATTCGAGGTCAATATACGCCCAGCCGCCTGAATCAAGCATGGTTTCAAACAACTTGATTCGTTCAGATTCAGTCTCACCTGCGTTACCCCAAAGTCCGCCGTCTTCGGGAAGCCGTATTGTAAGAATTAACGGGATACCGGCTATTTCCGGCAGATTTACGGCCTTTAAACGTTCTGACGGTTCCAGCAGATCAAGACGCATCTCGGCCATGTCAATGTAGGAACGATTTCGCTCCAACTGGGAAAGAGCACCCTGAAAGCTTGAAGATGTAAGGCAGAGACAAAGAGAACTCACCAATCACTCCTGTAGGCGTATATGTCGTCAAGCTTTCCATCCTCCGAGAAATAAAGACGAATACGAACAGGATAACCCCTGTCGGGAAGGGTCCAGGTTGGTTGTCCATCCCAATCGTTTACAGGCGGTCCCCAGATATCTGTCACTTCCGGCAGGCTCATACCCATACCTACTCCGTCCACATCGCCGTTCCATCGCTCATCAACCCGAACCTGCCAGACCCTGTCGTGAAACCAGAACAGATAAAAATTATCCGGGTAATAGAAAACAACATTATCCTCCTCAGGATTACTCCCTCTGTACGGGAAGATACTCAGCGGAGCCCCAAGCCGGCTTATAGCCTCTTCCGGAGTCCATCCCAATTTTGCTGTAAGCTCGTGTGCATTCGGGAGAGGACTTGTATCCTCGGCCCATCCGGTATTTGCGGTAACAAGTAATGTGCCGCAAATTATAATCAGCAGGAATAAACACGGTTTTCGAAACATAATGCTGATCCTACCACCCGAAACGCCGTACCGTACAGATAGAATTTAACAACACAGTTCTTGAAATATCGTGTATAAATATAAAATGAAAGAGAAACGATCGTTCCGCAGAAACGACGCGGAATCAGCTTCCGGCACACTGATTATCGGCGGGCGGCATATTGATGTTCTATTTGACAATATTTCTCTTGTTGGTGCCCGTGTGCGGGCTATTGATGAGGAATTACCACCCATCGGGTCTGTTGCCACCCTTTCGCTTAACGACAGCAAGCGCAGGTTTTTTGTCCGGTGCAAGGTTGTCGGACTGGATAGTGGAGAATATTATCGACTCAAATTCGACGGTATAGGTGAAGGTTCACTCGCCAATCTGATGACATTACTCAAAAACCTCAGCGGCGGACGGTACAATCCTGAAGATGAATTACCCAACCTTGTCCTTGATCTGGGTTGATTAAGGCTTCTTCTGAAGGATATGATGCTATGGATTCAATCCCAAGTATTACGAATTAAGGATAAGTCATGTCTGACAAAAAAAAGATGGTAACCATCGACGGCAATACAGCCGCCGCACATGTAGCCTACGCATTCAGCGAAGTTGCCGCAATTTTCCCGATCACACCCTCGTCACCCATGGGCGAATATACGGATGCATGGGCCAGTTCCGGTATGAAGAACCTGTTCGGGAAACCCGTCGATGTTATTGAAATGCAGAGTGAAGCAGGAGCTGCCGGCGCGGTTCATGGTTCTCTATCCGGCGGCGCAATGACCACCACTTATACCGCGAGTCAGGGTTTGCTGCTGATGATTCCCAACATGCACAAGATTGCCGGTGAGATGCTTCCCACTGTCTTTCATGTATCGGCCCGTTCCCTTGCGGCTCAGTCCCTCTCAATTTTCGGGGATCATTCTGATGTTATGAGTGCAAGAAACACCGGTTTTGCCATGGTGTCGGCCAACAATATTCAGGAAACCATGGACCTGGCTTTTGTCAGCCATCTGTCCACACTGAAGGGTCAGGTACCGTTCCTGAACTTTTTTGACGGTTTCAGAACCAGCCACGAAATAATGAAAGTTGAGGAAATCCAGTTCGAGACCATTAAAAAACTCATCGAACCAGAGTATATCGAACGGTTCCGAAACCGCGGAATGCGTCCTGAAAAACCGATTATAAAAGTTGCGGCACAGAATCCCGACGTCTATTTCCAGGGCCGTGAGACAGTGAACAAGTACTATGATGCCATTCCGGGTATCGTCCAGGATTACATGGATAAGGTTGCCGGCCTGATCGGGCGGCAGTATCATCTCTTTGACTATGTCGGAGATCCAAAAGCTGAAAAAGTCATCATTGCGATGGGCTCTGCCTGCGATACAATCGATTACGCCGTTAATACTCTGAACAGTCGGGGAGAAAAAGTCGGTGCAATCAAGGTGCGTCTCTACCGCCCCTTCAGTGTTGAGCATTTCCTGGGCGCCCTGCCTGATTCCTGTAAAAAGGTTGCCGTTCTTGACCGCACAAAAGAACCCGGATCAATCGGTGAACCCCTTTATATGGATATTGCCACAGCTCTGGCTCCCCAGGATATAAGCGTCATCGGCGGACGCTACGGTCTCTCTTCAAAAGAGTTTACCCCCAGCCATGTCAAAGCGGTTTTTGATCATCTGGATGGTAAATGCAGCCATAATTTCACCGTCGGTATTGAAGATGATGTTACCAACCTTTCTCTGAAAGTCACTGAAAGACTTCATGTGGCTCCTGAAGATGTGGTGAACTGCATGTTCTGGGGCCTGGGTTCCGACGGTACTGTCGGTGCAAACAAGAACTCAATCAAGATTATCGGCGACAACACCGACATGAATGCCCAGGCTTACTTTGTATACGACTCAAAGAAGTCCGGCGGAATTACCACCAGCCATCTGCGTTTCGGCAAGAGCTCGGTAAATATGCCATGGCTCATCGAAAAAGCCGATTTTGTCGCCTGCCACAACCCGGCATATATCGGCCGTTACGACATGCTCAGCCCTCTTAAGAATGGCGGCACATTCCTCCTGAATACCAAGGTGAGCCCTGACGAGGCGTTTGCCAGTCTCACTGCTGCTGAACAGAAATCCATCATCGACAATAAAATCAGGTTTTTTGTAATCGATGCACTG
>JAUUYD010000246.1 GCA_030590585.1 Spirochaeta sp. | reverse complement strand
GTAAAGACGTACTGCGGCATTCATCACCTGTCCATGGTCATCTCTGGTTTTTTTACCAATAACCTGCTGTTTAAGCCGTGAAAGAGAGCGAAAAGGGTCAACAATCACCTTTCCAATATCTGTATCGGTTCTTAGAAAAAGCTGACCCTCGGTGATGTATCCTGTGTTATCCGGTATTGCATGGGTGATATCACCGCCGGAGAGAGTGGTAACAGCGATAATTGTTATAGAACCGCCTTCAGGAAATTGGACGGCTTTTTCATAAATCTTGGCCAGATCCGAGTAAAGAGATCCGGGCATCGAGTCTTTGGATGGAATCTGGTCCATCTTGTTGGATACAATAGCCAGGGCATCAGCATAGAGAGTCATATCTGTGAGCAGGACCAGTACCTTCTCATTCTTGTCGACGGCGAAATACTCAGCCGCGGTAAGGGCCATATCCGGTACCAGCAGGCGCTCAACAGGAGGATTTTCAGTTGTATTGATGAAACTGATAATCTTATCCAAAGCCCCGGCATTTTCAAAAAGGGCTTTGAAGTACAGATAATCGTCATTGGAGAGTCCCATCCCCCCGAGTATTATCTTGTCGGCCTCAGCTTTAAGGGCAACATTGGCCATCACCTCATTGTAAGGCTGGTCGGGGTCGGCAAAAAACGGGATTTTCTGACCCGTCACCAGGGTATTATTCAGATCGATACCGGCAATCCCGGTGGCAATGAGCTGATTCGGCTGCTTACGTCTCACAGGATTAACTGAAGGACCGCCGATTTCCCGCTCTTCACCTTCCACCTCAGGACCGCCGTCGATAGGCTGTCCATAAGCATCAAAAAAACGCCCGGCCAGATCCTCGGAAACTTTCAGGGTTTGAGGTTTACCGAGAAACACAACCTTTGCATCAGTTGAGATTCCTTCGGTTCCGATAAAGATCTGAAGAGTAACCTCGTTTCCTTTGATTTTCACCACCTGGGCCAGGCGATCATCAACCCATGCCATTTCCTCATTACCGACACCCGTGGCTTCAAGAGTCACTGTCGCCTTGGTGATTTTATCGATTTTTGTATGTATTTTCTGAAAAGCTCGGCTTTGCATCAGGCCACCTCTTTATCATTCAGAGTGGTTTTCAGCTCAGACTCGAATTCCTTGAACTGATCGGAACCAAACTCACAGAAGTTCATCTGTTTAAGGGAGTTAATCATTTTCTTGAAGTAAGGAGCCACGTCCTCGAATGAATCGAAGCTGAAGCCCATCTCACAAATATTCTTCACGGTTTCCAATCCATACTCCTGACGTTCAACCGAAGCAAATCTGTCGATGGGATCGAAGGCATCCTGCTGAATAAGAGCGGCGTCAATCACCTCGCTCTTCCAGAAATCAATATGATAATCGATGGGTACACCATCATCTCCCAGTATGGAAATCTGATCCTGGGCTTCCTTTCCTCTGAGCATACGGTTCTTGAGAGAGAGTACATCTTCAACCCAGTGCTCCCCCGACCGTTCTGTCAGATAAGCTCTGATCTCAGGACTCTCAAGATATTTTGAGTAGCTTTCCTGGGGATCGATAGCCGGATAACGCTTCGAATCCGCCCGTTTCTGAGACAGGGCATAAAAGCACTGTGCCGCTTTCTTTGTCGATTCGGTAACCGGCTCTTTGAGGTTACCGCCTGCAGGAGAAACAGTTCCAAGGAATGTAACAGCCCCGGTTTCTCCATTATTAAGATAGACAACCCCCGCCCTGGCGTAAAAGTTGGCAATGATGGCCGAAAGGTCCATGGGAAAAGCGTCAGGGCCGGGAAGTTCTTCCAGCCGGTTGGACATCTCACGAAGAGCCTGGGCCCAACGTGATGTGGAATCGGCCAGTAACAGAACACTCATTCCCATCTGCCGGTAATACTCACCAATGGTCATAGCCGTATAAACTGAAGCTTCCCGGGCCGCTACCGGCATGTTGGAGGTATTACAGATAATTGTTGTTCGCTCATAAAGCTTGCGCCCGGTTCGAGGGTCTATCAGCTCTGGAAACTCTGTAAAGATTTCCACAACTTCATTGGCCCGCTCACCGCAGGCGGCAACGATGATGATATCGGCAGATGCGTTCTTACTGATTGCATGCTGCACAACCGTTTTTCCACACCCGAAGGGGCCGGGGATAAAACCGGTACCTCCTTCAGCCAGGGGATTGAAAGTATCAATAATTCGATAGCCGGTCTCAAGCAGACGAAAAGGTCTGGGCTTCTCTCTGTAAGCCTTGAGTGGAACTTTCACCGGCCATCTCTGTGTCATGGAAAGTTCCCGCTTCTCCCCTTCGGCTGAGCTGATAACCGCGATGGTATCCCTTATCGTGTACTTACCCTTATTTGCGATAGACTCCAGTTTCCATTCACCTTTGAGAGTAAATGGAGCCATTATTTTATGGTCTACCCAGTTTTCTTTCACTTCTCCAAGCCAATGTCCCGGAAGTATCATATCTCCAGGGGATGCCAGGGATGTAAACTCATAGAGTTTCTCTTCATCCAGGGGAGAGGTATATTCCCCTCGTTTAAGGAAAAGGCCTTCTTTTTTATCAAGATCGTTCTGCAGACCATCATAGTTCTTTGATAGCAATCCCGGTCCAAGTTCAACTTCCAGCATGGCGCCGGCGAAATCAACAGGCAGACCGCTGCTTACTCCGCGAGTGCTTTCAAAACACTGTACAAAAGCCGTATTCCCGGTAATCCGAATAACTTCGGACATTAAACGTTCATCACCCATCTTTACATAGGCGATTTCATTCTGGCTGACTGGTCCGTCAACCTCTACGGTGATCAGGTTGGCCGTCACACCTGTGACTTTACCTGTGGTCATCAGGAGTTCTCCTCACGGGTCATTTTTCTAATATTCTGGTGGAGCATTTCCAGCAATTGATCGAGTTTCTGCCTACCCTCTTCCGGGCTGACAGCAAGCCATCTCTCCACATCAGCGATTTTTACCGCATAGGCAAATACCGCTTCTCTGGAAAAAAGTTGATAATCCACCGCTTCATCCAACCAGGCCCAGCGTACAGCTGAGACTGTTCTTTCAATAGTCAAGGGAGAGGCTGTTCCATAAAGATCAATCAATTCAGACATCACTCCCAGTTCCCCGCCCAATCCGAAGTCAGCTGCCTGACTGGCCGCAATTTTACCGGAAAAATAATCAAACGGTATTATGTCATCGGTAAAGGCTTGTCCTTCACTACGCCGTGACAGGGCTGTTGTCAGGTTTCTAAGCTGCATTTCAAATATCAGGTAATCCCGGGGAAATCCGGATATCTGCGGCTCATCCCCCGAGGAAACTGCATCCATCATTCGAAGAAGAAGTTCATTTTCCTCTGACATCCCAATCGATATTCGCCGTTCAGATTGTAAATCCCAGATAAAATCAGAAAGAAAAGAAAAAAGAGTATCAGGGTCAATCAAACCTCCGGTCAACTCTTCAATTCCATAGCAGGACGGATTGCGGAATGTTATTTCCGAGTCAGAAGATTCCGACCTCAAAGCAGCTGAAAAGTTTGAGACATCATTCAGAAGAAAGCATTTCCTTAAATCCGCATAATCGTCAGTAGAAAGCTCTTCGCGAGCAAACTCGTCGAAAACGGGATACGGATGCTTCTGAAAACCCTGATCAAGGGTCAGTTCCACTAAACTTGAAACCAGATAATAATATTGAGACAAGAATCACTTCTCACCAAACAAAGCTGCCCGGGATATCTCATTGATAAAGGAACGGAAAAACTCCTCGAAATCCTTATCAGTGAACGACATGGCATAGGAACCGTCATTAGACTCAATCAGGAACCCGCTCTTCATTCTGCCGGTGAAGTCAATTTTTAAACCTTCGTCAATCTGCTTCTTCAGGGATGACTTAAGAACATCGAAGAATTTATCTTTTTTTGTATCACTGAGAACAAGTGCAATATCCGGAATACTGCCGTCTTCAGCCCAGGCATTCATCGTTGATACGATGAGATCGTTTAGCAAGGATTCATTATCAAGAGCACTTTGAACTCCAGAACCCAGAACATTGTCGGACAGAATGTTGACAATGCGCTGTTTCAGAGCACCTTCAGCCTGACGGGCTGCCATGGCAAGTTCACTTTCTGTTCTGGAACGCAGCTCCTCTGAATCCTTGTGTCCTTTATCGAGTATCGCAGCAGCATCTCTCTGGGCATTCCGGATGATTTCTTCTTTACGTAACCCGGCATCCGCCAGAATCGATTCTGCTTCATTCCGGGCTTTCTCAACACCGTCCTTATACAGACGATCAGTTAATTCCTGCAGCTTATCGTTCATGATTCTCCCGTTCCAATTCGGCAATTATATAATTTTGAGCAACTATAACATGATCATCAATATCATCAATAGATATGATAAGTCAGATGTAATTCCAAATACTCGTTTTTTGAAATTACATCTTATATTTTAAACTTGTCGGTTTCCTCTTTCAGGGTTTCAACGACATGGTTCAATTCAACTGAAAACTCTACAATTTCATCTGCTGCAACAACAATCTGCTCAGAGCCGCTGCTGATTTCAAGCATTCCCCTGCTGACCGTTTCAGATATCATCTTCAATGCCAGCTGCCCGCGTACAACCAGTTCCGATCCTGAGGTCATTTCTTCCGATGCACTTTTCACCGTAATAGTTACATCCTGCAGCATAGACATTGCATCCAGTATCTGTTTGCCTCCCACATTCAGTTCCTGTGTACTCAAAGCAATACCGTCAAACGCCTGTTTTGTTTCCTTAATCTCATTGTTGATAATGCTAAAAGCTTCAGAGGATTG
>JAUUYD010000068.1 GCA_030590585.1 Spirochaeta sp. | reverse complement strand
TTTTCATTTTTTTCAAGCATTCTTGCAAGATAAAGGACAAGAACAACCCGGGTTAATTCAGAGGGCTGAAAGGTGAAACCGAACATTTCGACCCAACGCCTGGCGCCTCCGGAGGAGTACCCGATACCCGGCAGATATGTGAGCAGATTGAGTATCAATGCCGCCCAGACAAGAAATGGAACAGATCTGCGAATCCACCCCTTGGGAATTTTTGTTATAGTCAATGCACCGATCAAACCGATGAGCATCCAAATAAGTTGTCTTCGCCATATCCGGAACGGATCTCCGAAAATCGTTCGTGCAAAATACCAGGATGCGGAAAATAGAAAGACAGCACCGATGGAAGCCAGCAGAAACTGCACAGCCAGCATGCCTTTCAACGGCTCATTTCCGCCGAGTCGCTCCGCCCTGAATATCCCGATATGCAAAAAACTGCTCCTACTGAATTTTCAAAGTGCTGAGACCCAGGATTGCAAACATGCCGCCCAGAATCCAGAAGCGGGTAACAACTTTGCTCTCCGCCCAGCCTGAAAGTTCAAAATGATGATGAAGAGGCGCCATTTTAAAAACGCGTCTCCCTGTCCGCTTGAAATAGAGTACCTGAATGATTACCGACAGCGTTTCCATAACAAAAACACCGCCGATTATGAGCAATAGGATTTCTTTTTTCAGTAAAAGGGCAAATACGGCCAGAACACCCCCGAGAGAGAGACTGCCGGTATCGCCCATCATTACCTCAGCCGGATGAGAATTGAACCACAGAAAGCCCACACTCGCGCCCAGCAATGCGGTCACACTGATGGTGAGCTCCCCTGCCCCCGGGAGATAGGGAATAAAAAGATAACGCGCAAATTCAGAATGCCCGGTCAGATAGGCAAGAAGCGTAAACGCAATCAAGCTGATTATCGTAAGACCGGTTGCCAAACCGTCAAGTCCATCTGTCAGATTCATAGAATTGGACATGCCGACGATCATTAACATACCAAAGGGGATGTACAGTATCCCGAGATCTACAACGGCATTTTTAAGAAACGGGATGTAAAGTAATGTGGTCTGGTCGTTTTGAGTCAGATAAATAAAGAGCATTACCGCAAAAGACACGATTACCTGTCCGGAAAATTTGACACTGGCACGCAGGCCGTCGGAATTTTTTCTTGTGATCTTAAGAAAATCATCAGTAAAGCCCAGAGCCGCAAGGCCCAGAGCCGCAAGAATAATAATCCATGTATAGTTCAGCGATAATTCCTGCCAGAGAATAACAGAAACAATAAAAGCAATAACGATAAGCGTGCCCCCCATCGTCGGTGTGCCTGCTTTTGATAAATGCGACTGGGGTCCGTCAACGCGTATTTCCTGTCCAAGTTTGAGCTGTGCCAGCTTTCTGATTACCCAGGGACCCAAAAGAAAGGAAATGAGTAAAGCTGTAACTGCCGCATATGCAGCACGAAAACTGATATATTGAAAAATATTAAACGCTTTGTCGTAATCCACCAAAGGATAGAGAATATCTTTAATCATTACCCCTCCCAGTTCTTATCGGTTACCCGGAACTGACCTCCTGTATTGTTTGATCCAGACGTTCCAGGGCGCTTCCCCGAGACCCTTTAAGCAGAACAAGATCACCGGTTTCAAGATACGAAGAGAGTGCGTTCTGCAGCTTCTTCATATCAGAGAAAAGATCGATCTCACCCATATAACCTGATTTCAGAACCGCATCCTTCAGCACCATCAGAGATTCACCGAACAGAAAAACATAATCAGGACTTATCCCGGCAACCGCTCCCCCGGCCTGCCGCAGTGCTGAATCTGTTTCTTCACCCAGTTCAAGTAATTCTCCAAGTACGAGTATTCGACGGCCTGTTACCGAAATTGACGAAAATAATTCCAATGCCGCGGTAAGGGACTCAGGATTGGCATTGTAGCCGTCCCGAATTACAGTTACCGCGCCTTTTATAATCTCAGAACGCCCGGGCAGAGGCGATACCGAGCTTAGTCCTCTGACGATTGAATCTTCCGGTGCTCCGACAATCAATGCTGCCTCAACAGCAGCCATGGCATTCATCAGATTGTGCATCCCCGGAAGCTGAAAATGAATTTCTTTACCATACCGAATCAAGGTGTAGCCCCTGGAGCCGAGATCAACATAAGAATCCCAACCGCCGGTACCCCAATCACCGAAAAATCTGACATTACCCGGATAACCATCCAGCAGAAATTTACTTCGGGGTTCATCAAAGCAGATTACGGCAGACGAATCCTTATCAGCGCCGTTGAAAATCGAACGTTTTTCAACGGCCAGGGCATCTCTGGAACCAAGCATGCCGACATGCGCACTGCCGATATTGGTAATCACAGCAATTTGAGGTTTCGCCAGATCTGCAAGCAGGGCCATTTCTCCGATACGGTTCATACCCATTTCCAGAACGGCCAAATTATGCCGCGGCCGCAAATCAAGGAGTGTAAGAGCCAATCCGATTTCAGAATTATAGTTACCCTCGGTGACAAGGACCGAATCCCCTCTCCAGTCAACGAGTATTGAAGCCAGGATTTCTTTTGTTGTGGTTTTTCCGTTACTACCCGTAATACCGATAACCCTGAGGTCCTTTGACTCCATTCGCCGGCGTCTGCCAAGTTCCTGTAAAGCGGCAAGTGGGTCGGAGACCGTAATCAGGGCCTTGCCCTCGGGAGGATCCGGAATATTCTTCCGCTCATCCGCAAGAACAACTTCAGCTCCTGATTTCCATGCCGGTACAGAATACAAGCTTCCGTCTGTCCGTTCTCCCGGCAGAGCTACATACAAATCTCCCTGCCTGCAAAGCCTGGAATCTGCCCGTCCCCGCAGTATCTCCGCTTCCGGATTCCCCAGCAGGCGGCCGCCGGCAATACGTGCTGCTGCGGCCGCGTTCATTTCTGCCCTCCGGTATCTTCTGGAAATCTTACCAGCAGAATATTGTCCGGATCGGCCTCGGACAGATTCAGAGAATCTTCCGATACCTGATAAATTCTTGCAGGAGCATTATAAACAGCAATTCCGGCAAGAATTCGCTTATTTTCTTCCAGTCTGTCCAACTGAGTACTTTCCGAAACTTCCATTTCTTCAACAGCTGCCGCATATCTATACCCCTGCAGCACCTGAAGCATCATAAGCAGAGGAACACTGACCAATGCAATCGACATAAGTATTCGTCTCATGATTCAGTCTCAACAGGCGGATTTTCAATTACCCGGAATTTTGCACTGCGTGATGGAGGATTTGAACGGCGCTCGCTGTCAGTCGGTACCAGAGGTTTTCTCGTAAGAACGTTGTACGTACCGCCGAAACGTACATCAAGTTGACGGAAGGCCCTTTTTACCAAACGGTCCTCAAGAGAGTGAAAACTGATAATTCCAAGCCGACCGCCAGATGCCAGAAGGCCGGGAGCTATATCCAGCAGGCGGCTCAACCTATCCAGTTCGCCATTAACTGCTATACGTAATGCCTGAAAAGTTCTGGTGGCGGCATGAATCCGTCCATGCCGTGATTTGGATGGTATGGCCTGGGCGACAATTTCGGCGAGTCTGGAAGACTTTACTATAGGGGACTTCTTACGTTCTTCAACAATCCGGCGGGCAATGCGGCGGCTGAACCTCTCTTCGCCAAAGTTGTAAATCAAATCGGCAAGGGCTTCTTCCTGCAGAGAATTCACCAATTCTGATGCATCACCATCTCCATCCAGTTCAAGCCGCATATCAAGGGGTTCATCGGTTTTAAATGAAAATCCCCGGCCGCTGCTTTCATAATGATATGTTGAAATACCCAAATCCATTAAAATAAGATCCGGTGACCGATTAGCCCATTCCGCCAGGGTTTCATCTGTCCAGCCGGAAATCAGTTCAAAACGGTCTTTCCATTTCGATAGCCTCTCGGAAGCCCTCTGCCCCATAGTAGTATCAGCATCGATTCCAATAACCCGGCAATCAGAATAGGTCTCCAGAAAACGCAGTGAATGTCCGCCTTCACCCAGGGTTCCATCAATAATCAGAGCATCAGGACGGAGCGGAACAAGATATTTCATCACCTCGTCAGACATAACAGAAACATGAGTGGGAATCACAAGGCCGTCTCCGATCCGCCGAGACCCTCCCAGGTCTGTTTTACCTCGGCGGAGTGTTCCTCTTCGAAACGGTCGTAGACGGCCTCATCCCAAATTTCCAGACGTTCACCCATACCAAGCAGATAACAATCCCGGCTCAGACCCATCGACTTCATTAAAGAGGGGGACAGCTTCACCCGGCCTGCCTTATCCACGGCAAGCTCTTCTGCAGGCGCAATAAATCTGCGAAGGACATCCTGAGTATTGAGTGAGAAGACCGAAGATCCGTCAACGAGCTGTCTGGATACCCTTTCCCACTCTTCGGGCAGGTAAAGCCAGAGGCACTTCTCAGTTCCCTTTGTAAGAATAAGCTTATCGTTCTGAATCTTCCCGCGAATCTTTGCGGGCAGGGACATACGGCCTTTGTCATCGATTGTGATGTTAAATTGTCCCCAAATTCCAACTATTCCCACGTTTTCCTACTTTCTCCCACTTTTTCCCACTCTCCCCATGTTAGCCCCGGTGAATTCCATCGTCAATAAATGGGAGACAGAAAACTGACTTCAGGTTATCAAGTTGACGGAAAACCACTATACATATGATTACTTTTTTGGGAAACAGGGTGAATCAGCCTTGAATTGCGATCAATCGTTTAAAACAGACCGATGATATAAAGACTGAACATGCGGGGAGAAATCAGTGAAACATCAAGATACTGTCGCATTAGTCGGAGATTTACGAACTGATGATCAGCGAATAAAAACCAGAACATCACTGGAGGATTTATGGGAATCCGGCATTGAGAATCTTGACATCGATTTGTCAGAGGTTACCGCAATGGACTTTGATTCTCTAACAGAACTATTAGAGATAAGAAATCGATTCATTCAAGCAAAGACAAGAGTGGAACTGAAAAATATCCCCTTGAGAATCAGCAGAATCATGCATTTTTTCCGTGTCCCTGTTTCAGGAACACACGATAGTCAATATCCTTGAAAATATTATTCCGTTTCTCAAGCTTGGTAAGCCACTCGGTTTTCACCGTATTGCGGCAGAGGCTTTCATAAATTCTATTAAAATTACTGATATGATTTTTCACTCGACGCTCCGCATAGAGTGCGGTTGTTCCGGTTTTGATGATAAACGGCCAGTCAGATGCCTGGGACAGAAGCAGCTCCCTGGCAGCCTGATTCAGAGTTCTAAGCTTCAGTCCTTTCTCATCAGGAAACCGGTCCACCAGCTCGGCCATTCGTTCAACAATCTTTTGTGTATGGCGGTATATCCAATCATTGGAACCGTCCAACCATACCTGGCCGTACCCTTTATCACCCCAACTTGAAAATGCAGGACGGGTTACCTGGGCATGCGGCCAGACGTGCAGATACTCTGAAGGTGTCACCTGAACCAATGTATGCTCTGTAGAATGAAATTCACGGAACAGGGCGTCAAGAAACTGAGGGCCTTCAAACCACCAATGTCCGAAGAGTTCAGCATCAAATGGAGCCACTATCAGAGGCGGCCTGTCCATTATTTCAGAAATTGTTTCACATTGACGAATCCGGTTATCCAGGAAGGCCCTGGCATCGCTTCGGGCTCTGTCCATACCTTTATCAGGATCGTAAATTTCCTTTTGATCAGTATCCCCGGTTATGGCATGATATTTAAAGCCGGTATTTACCCTGTTGCCATCTTCGATTGCATAGGGTGCAATGTACTCTTCAGGAAGATCGAAACCTATATCCCGATAAAAATCCCGATAATCTCCATGCCCCGGGAAACCATCAACAGCTGACCATATGGCATTGGATGCAGCACGGTCCCTGCCGAAAACGGCTGTTCCATTGGGAGTCCGCAAAGGGGCATAGACACCATATACAGGGCGCTCATCGGCATGGAGAACCCCATGCGCGGAAGAAAAGAAATATTTGACACCGTAGGGTTTCAAGTAATCTTCAAGACCCGGGAAGTAACCGCACTCCGGGAGCCAGATTCCCTCAGGCATAGATTTGAAAAGACGATCGTGATTTTCCAGTGCTATGAGAATCTGATTTCTGATCATATCAGGAGATTCACGATACATGGGTAAAAAAGCATGAGTGGCTGTTGTGGTAATCATTTCAAGGTTACCAAGCTTATGAAAATGCCGGAAACCATCCAGAATATTACCATTATACAATTCCAGAAAATCTTCACGATTGTTCCGGTAAAGCTCCCGGTACATACCGGCCACTTTCAAACCGGCCTCATCTCCAATCAGGCGAACCAGCTCTTTTTCAGAGAGATCAAGTAAACGGTCAAGATGTTTCAGATACCGTTCACAAAGGAGCTTATCCTCGAACATGGAAGTCAATGTGGGAGATAGAGAAAAGGTGAGCCGGAATGGGATACCATCCCTCTCCAGACCCCGGAAAACTCTTAACAGAGGCAGGTAGGTTTCTGAGAGCGCTTCAAAAAGCCAGTTTTCCTCGAAAAATCTTTCATATTCAGGATGACGCACATAAGGAAGGTGGGCATGGAGAACCAAAGCTATCATTCCCCGGCTGTTTTCCAGATTATTTGCCATGCTAATCAATTCTCCACTTTCCCGGTAATACTCATGATGCGCTGGGGGTTATCAGGGTATCCGGTTCCGGGAAACGAACCGACATCCGTCGAAAAACCGGAAAGCTCTATCAACTTGTCACGTTGAGTATTTTCCTTCTCAGGAACAGGTGCAATATAGTCCCGGGAGCTTTCAACAATATTCGATCGGATTATAATCGATTCTTTTTCGCCCAACTGAGCGTAAATTTCAGCACCGTAGAAGGCATCTTCACTGGGCAGGTTTATATAACGGCGTAGATCGTCAAACTGGATCGGGATATCAAACCAGTCAACATATGAGTCTGTTCCCCAGTCAGCGGCCGCCAGTTCCGTAACTCTTAATACAAGCCCCGAATACTCACTGTTTTCACTCAGTTCATCCAGGATTCTGTCTTCTATGTCCCAGTAGCAATAAACCCACGACGGGTCCCGCAGCATCAAAACAAGACGAGTTTCATGATATCTTTCGGGAAGTTCAACATCCTCTCCAAAATCAACAAATAATTCCTGATCCTGGCTGACGGCGTATTTCTTCGCTTCTACCTGAATCGTCAGGTTATTATTACCTTCACGATCCAGTCGTTCTTCTTCCAAAGCTTCAAATATCACAGAAACAAGGGATTCTTTATCCATATCCTGCTGGACAGTGATATTGCCCTTATCTGCAATATGGGATAATTCATTGTAACTCAGGGATCGAAGCCTGTCTTTTGTCATTGATTCTCCGTAGGACGACAAGCACAGTCAGGATTGACGAGCTGGAGGCATCCTAGGAAACTTACAGATAGAGTGTCAATAGGCGAGTAAGATACAACAGCTGATTGAATCAGAAAAGGCAGCATGATAACAGATGAAAAAACATATAATTCTCCACGGCCATTTTTATCAGCCTCCCCGTGAAGACCCCTGGACAGGGCTGATTGAATATCAGAAATCGGCAGAACCATATTCGGATTGGAACCGCCGAATCACAGCTGAATGCTATGCGGCATGCAGTTCCAGCCGGATACTTGATGATAACGGAGCCATACTCTCCATCCTGAATAACTATAAATATTTTTCATATAATTTCGGCCCCACCCTGCTCTCCTGGATGCAGTCCGAGGCACCGAATGTGTATCAGCGGATTATTGACGCGGATCGTTTGAGTCTGGAACGCCTGGGCTGCGGGAACGCTGTCGCCCAGAGCTTTAACCACACAATTCTCCCTCTTGATACGCCTGAAGATGCCGTTACCCAGATTCGTTGGGGGCTCGCTGATTTCTTACAGCGCTTCAAACGAAAAGCAGACGGAATGTGGCTCCCTGAATGCGCGGTCAATGAAAATGTTCTTGATATACTTATCAACGAAGGGATGAAGTATGTTATTCTTTCCCCCTGGCAGGCCCACTCCATACGGGAAGGAAACGGTGAATGGACAGCCCTGAATAATAAACCTGCCCCATCCGACAGAGCTTTTTATATTGATAGACCAACAGGACGTATCGCCGTATTCTTTTACAATCCTGAACTTGCTTCAGGGATATCCTTCGGTCACCTTCTTCGTTCCCGTGAGGGCTTCGAGAAGGCCCTCCGTGATGCTCTGAAACACTCTGAAACCCAAATGGTATCGATAGCCACCGACGGTGAAATCTACGGCCATCATGAACCATATGGAGACATGTGCTTCTCTGCCCTGATAGATCATCTCGGACCTGATTCAGATCTTATTTTCACCAATTACGCGGCATACCTTGCCGGTAATCCAGCTATTATCGAAGTTAAGCTTCGGTCCGGGGATGATGGTATGGGAACATCCTGGAGCTGTGTCCACGGTGTAGGACGATGGATAAGAGACTGCGGCTGTTCAACCGGAGGAAAGGATGACTGGAACCAGTCATGGAGAACTCCTTTAAGAAAGGCTTTTGACAAACTTCGAACTGAAGCCGAACCATTATGGAAAAATAGAATTAAAGAACTGACTGGAAAGGAAATACGGGATGTTCTGGATGCTTTCGGTCAGGTTCTGACCGGGGCCGAAAAACCTCTTCTTTTTGCAAGAAGCATGATTGGCAATAACAGGGATGATTCAGCTGTACAAGACCTGTTGGTTATGCTTGAAGGTGTCAAGTTCCTGCAGTTTATGTACACCTCCTGTGGATGGTTTTTCTCTGATCTATCCGGAATAGA
>JAUUYD010000507.1 GCA_030590585.1 Spirochaeta sp. | reverse complement strand
CGGTCATAAACCTTCACTGATACTGGTTGGAGGACCTGAAGATAAACGAAAAGCCGACTTTGCCAAAAAGATTGAAAAACAGCTTTTTGATCAGGGTAACAAGGTGTACTACCTTGGTGTTCAGAACGTTCTTGCCGGCCTGGATGCGGATATGCAGGTGAAGCGCCATCATCTCTATCCCGAAGACCGGGATGAAATGATCAGAAGGCTGGCCGAACTGACCAACCTGCTGATGGATGTGGGAATTATTCTGGTGGCTACAGTCTCGGAACTTACATATGATGAACGGGAAAACTTCCGTATGTCGGTATCTCCAATAGAGGTTCAAACCATCTGGGTGGGAAGTACAGAGGGGTCGGACATTGATGCGGACTACACCGTCAAGGATGTTGCTGCTGCCGATGATTATCTGGGTGATGTCATGAAACGCCTTAAAGACTCCGGAGTTGGTAAATGACCTTTAAACCTACCGAATACAAGCTTGTCTCTGCAGCGACCGGAACACGCCGTCCCGATGAGGGCGGCTGGACCTTGGGCTTCTCCGATGAGGCGCCATCTCTGATCAGGGCCGAATATGCTCAGTCACAACTTACTCTCCATGATAATCTTGGTGGACTCTACCGATATGCCGACTGGCTGCCCATCCGGCGCATCCTTGAAGGTTCTTCGGCTCCAGTGACATACAGGAGTGCCGGTCTAGGCGACTCCCTGGGACTGAAAAACCTCTGGATTACCTTCAACGGATGGTGGCCTGAAAAAGGTGCTGCCATGGTTACCGGCAGTTTTAAAGAGTGTGAAGCCTACAGTGTATGTGCCCGGATGGATGATAATTTCAAAGGAATTCTGGTTGTGGCTTCCGCGGGAAATACGGCCCGGGCATTTGCCAGAGTGTGTTCGGACAATGATATACCCCTCCTGCTCTTTGTTCCCCGGGATAATCTGGATGCAATCAAATTCGGGTCTCCCGTCAAACCCTGTGTCAAAATGATCTGCGCCGAAACCGGCGGCGATTATTTCGACGCTATCCGGATGAGTAATGCCGCTATTGCAGGATCGGACCTGTTTATTGCCGAAGGCGGAGCAAAAAATATCGCCCGCCGGGATGGCATGGCAACAACGGTTCTCTCAGCGGTTACAGAAATCGGCCGTATCCCGGATGCTTATTTTCAAGCTGTGGGAAGCGGTACCGGAGCAATAGCCGCCTGGGAAGCTGCCGTCAGATTAGAGGCCGACGGCCGTTACGGAAAGAACCGGATGCGTCTTATGGTCAGTCAGAATGAACCCTTTACTCCAATGGCTGATACTCTTGATGTCGACAGCCGGGAATTTATCATCACCGACGACGATACGGCCCGGTCTCAGGTACTTCAGGTGAAAGCCAAGGTTCTTACCAACCGGCACCCCCCCTGGGGTGTCCCCGGTGGTCTTTATGACGCTCTGAAGGCCAGCGGCGGTTCCGTACTGACAGCTTCCAACGATGAAGCCGATGCCGCCGGTGAACGATTCGAGCAATCCGAAGGTATTGATATCTCCAATGCCGCAAGTGTTGCTGCTGCCAGTCTGTTCAAAGCTGTGGAAGATGGTAAAATTGGGAAAGATGATACAATCATGCTGAACATCACCGGTGGTGGAATGAAGCTCTACGAGGAGGATCATCAAATGCATTCCCTGGAACCTTCGGTAATCCTGCCTCTGGATGCCGCTGATAATGAAATTGCAGAAGCAGCTGTCATGCTGTTTAATTGAAATAGACCTGATACCGGAGGATTAATACTATGATAGACATGTTTGATAAATGCGCTACAGATGAGGGATATTTCGGGCGTTTCCGTGCTGCCGGAGACCGGTTTTTCACCCTCCCGGTGATTGATGATATCCCCGGACCCCATATGAAGTTTCAGGGTGAAGAAAACATCATGTGGTCGGTGAATAACTACATCGGCCTGGCCAACAACCCGGATATTAAAGCCGCCGCCCTTGAGGCCACCGAAAAGTGGTCGGTGAGTTCTCCCATGGGCTCCCGGATGATGAGCGGATCCACCAGTGAGCATCTGGCCCTGGAGAAATCCCTGGCTGAGCATGCCCAGAAGGAAGATTCTTTTCTCTTCAACTACGGCTACATGGGTGTTATTGGAACCGTTCAGGCTCTCACCGGACCCGAGGATACCCTCATTGTTGATAAACTGGCCCATGCCTGTATCATCGATTCCGCGTTCAGCGCCAAAGGCGGAAACGCTGGAAAAACCATGGTGAGATTCTTCCGGCATAATGACATGCACGACCTGGAATCGGTGCTTAAAAGTGTCAATAAAACCCGTAAGGGCGGTGTGATGATACTCACCGAAGGTGTCTATGGTATGACCGGCGACCTGGCCGATCTCCGGGGCATCACCGCTCTGGCCAAACAGTACGATGCCCGGGTGTTCATCGACGATGCCCATGGAATCGGAGTTATCGGCGAGAAAGGCCGGGGTACTGCCGATCACCTTGGTGTTCAGAAAGATATCGATATTTACTTCGG
>JAUUYD010000067.1 GCA_030590585.1 Spirochaeta sp. | reverse complement strand
GAGGCTAAACTGATCATTCAGGACACCCTGGACACATACGAACTGGGTGTCAAAATCACTCAGGTGAAAATGCAGCAGGTAGTTCCCCCGAAAGGTGAAGTCCAGGATGCATTTGAGGATGTCAATAAAGCCATTCAGGACCGTAACAGGCTCATCAATGAAGGTGAACAGTCTTATTACGCCGAAATACCCCGGATTGAAGGTGAAGCGAAACAGAAGCTTGCCGAGGCCGAAGGTTATAAACAGTCCCGAATCAACAACGCCAAAGGTGAAATAGCACTGTTCAGTGCCATCTATCAGGAATACCGCCGTGCACCGACAGTCACCCGTGAGCGGATGTATTATGAAACCATGACAGAGATATTTGCCGATGGAAGCAACACCGACCTGATTGACAAGAGCCTGGATAACTTCCTGCCTCTTAAAAATCTCAGTTCTGAGGGAGGGCAGTAGCATGACCAAGAACATCAAATCCCTTGTCATATTGATTATCATCGTTATCATCGTGATTTCCCTGCGTCCCTTCTTCATTCTGCCTGAAGGTGAACAGGCTGTTGTAACCAGATTCGGAACTATTAACAGGATTTATACTGAAGCGGGTCTGAAAATTAAGATGCCCGCTGTGGATAAAGTTATCCGTTATTCCAAGAAGATCCTATCATGGGATGGGGATCCTCAGAGACTGCCCACCAGTGAAAATCAGTTCATCTGGGTAGATACCACCGCCAGATGGCAAATCACAGATCCTGAAACCTTCTATCAGAGGGTTACGTTTATGGACCAGGCCTATTCACGGCTGGACAACGTCATAGAATCCGCCGTGCGTACCGTCGTGTCCAAGTATTCTTTGAGTGAATCGGTACGATCATCCAATATCATATTGGAATCTGAAAATGCAATTCTGGATTTTCAGACCGAGAAAACCGCCGCTGCGGAAGCAGAAGATGAAGCCGGTGTCAACGATCTGTTGGAAGCTGCTTTTGCACCCATTGAAAACGGCCGTAAAAAGCTCTCCGATGAGATGATACTACGTTCTCAGGGTTCCATGCCCGAGTATGGGATTAAGCTTCTGGACGTCGTTATCCGGCAAATCCGCTACTCCGACGACCTCACCCAGTCGGTATACGACAGGATGATCAGTGAGAGGCAGAAAATCGCCACAGGTTACCGCTCGGATGGTAACGGACTGAAAGCCGAATGGCTGGGGCGGCTCAACAGAGATAAAGGCATCAAACTCTCGGAAGCCGACCGCGAAGCCGCATTTACCAGAGCTGAAGGTGATGCCCAGGCCGCACGAATCTACGCCGATGCCTACAACGTCGATCCTGAGTTCTACGGTTTCTGGAAAGCCCTGGAATCCTACCGTGAGATCCTTCCCGGTCAGAAGAAGGTACTCAGTACGGATATGGACTTCTTCCAGTACATGTACAGCTTGGAGTAATTCATTCCGAATCGGTAGCTTGATAGCACCGGAAAATTGAATACAGCATTCAGCGGCCGCCTTCCCTAAGGGCGGCCGTTTTCATTTATCAGAATTCGTGTTATCCACTACTAATGGATCAAGCAACAAGAAAACAGCTGGACATCGCATCCCGGGTCAGTATGTTCACCTATGCCAATACAGCAGTCATCATACCAGTCAGTCTCATAGCAATCACATCGGAGCTTGGTCTTACCTTCACCCAGGCCGGTTCCTTAAGCCTCATCGGTTCCATCCTGCAATTCGCCGTATTTCTCGGATCTATTCCCCTGGCTGCCGCTATCGGTAAGATAAGATCCCTGCGCTGGGGCATCTGGATTCTGGGAATCGGCCTGGCCCTGTTTACCGGTATCACAAACTTCGCCGGTGCAGTCCTGATAATCACCGTTATTGCATTCGGCCAGGCGATACTTGAGGCCCTGCTGACTCCACTGGTGGAAGATATTCACCCTGAAGATGACGGCTCCAAACAGGTTTTTCTCCACGCGTTCTGGCCTCTGGGCGTGATATTCGGAACCCTGGTAATTGGTGAGAGCCTGTCGAGAGGAGTCAATTGGCGAACAATGTTTCTTATCCTCGGGATGCTCTGCATTATCATCGGTGCCCTCTATCCCAGGCGGTCAAGAGCTAAACTGCCTCGGTCACGGGGAGATTTCTCCCATGCCGGTGAAATATTCTCCAAACCTTTTTTCTGGATTATGGCCCTGGCCCTATTCTTTGCAGGCGGCGCAGAGGGCGGATTTACATTCTGGACCGCCAGCTACATACAGATAGAATATGGAACCCTGGCCCGGGCCGGGGGCCTGGGAACAGCTTTATTTGCCGTGGGTATGGCAGCTGGACGATTACTTGTCAGCAGAATTGCATCCAGGTTTGGTCTCAGAAAAATCCTGATCATATCAATTTCCATGGCTCTACTCGGCGGTATAGTGCTGTTTTCAGTCCATCATCTGACTATTCTTTATGTTCTGATGGTTTTTATGGGACTATTTATCGCTCCGTTCTGGCCGAGCCTCCAAACCTATGCCGTCAGACGACTTGGAGCCGATCCCACTATGGTGATGGTGTTCCTCTCCTGCTTCGGAATTATTGGATACAGTCTGGCTAATTTCATTATGGGTATTATCGGAGATATGAGCGGCCTCAGGATGAGTTTTCTGGTAGCTCCTGTTTTTCTCTTTATTCTGCTGCTATTGATGCTTGTGGAAAAGCGATTCATTCCGAGGAACGTTTAATTATACGTTACTACCCATTTATTACCTAATAGCGGCCATACTCCTTAATCAGCTCCGGCAGCATGGCAATTCGCTCCCATGGTGCATCGGTGGGAACCTGATCGCCTGCGGCCATAAAAAGCCTGGATGATTGTTTTCGGGTTTCCAGCCACCGTACAACCGCTTCGGTAAACTCCTTATCCGAACCGGTTGAGCCAAAAACACTGGCAGGGATTCCTCCGGAAAGAATAATATCCGGACCGGCCTGCTCACGTATTTCAGCAGGTGTCAGGTTAAACATGGGAGCCGGTGTTACTGCATCGGCACAATCGACTCCGCATTCGGCCAGCCACTTCACAATACCGCTGTTCTCCCCATCGACATGAACCGACAGATATTTACCCTTATCATGAATCCTGTCGGCAAGCTCCGTATAGTAATCCCGAAAATATTCATCGAAATAATGTTTGGGCTGAACATTACTGTCGTAATTATCGCTGACAAAAAGAGTATCAAAGGGGCCGTCAATAATCTTATCCAGTATCCGTAGATTGCACTTATTTATTGTGCTGACAAGGCTATGAACCTTTTCGGGATAATCCATAGCCGCAAAAACAGTATCCTCCACTCTCATATACCGTGCTATCAGGTATCCAAAACCCGAATACGGAAGCTGAGTATAAATGAAAGCAAGGTCGCCTAATGCTTTTTCCCACTCTCTGTAGAAATCCCAATCAGGCCGGCATTGAAGAGAGTTCATAAGATATTCGACAATGGGAAAATCATCGACACTCTTTACCAGAGGAGTCCTGATGTTGTAGGAGTAACTCATCTCCGAGAATGTCCGTTCTTCCTCGATAGATCCAAGGGGAGTTACAATCTTTGTATGAAAAACACCATTTTCCGTCCAGGATTTAAATTCTACTCCGGGATTATCCGAGTAAATATTATAAAACGATCCCATTTCTACATAAGACACCGCGTCCAACTTCCTGTGCAGATCTACCAGCTTATGTTCGACTTTACTAAGTCCGCTTAAATCGTACGGCACGTTGTAGTTCTTCTTGTACCAGTGTGAAAGATCCAGCATAAAAGGAACCTGATCGGGAACCTTTCCTTCATATACGGCTTTAACTCGTTCTCTGGGTGTCATTTATACATACCTCATATTATTAATATTTATGACTGATAAAATATGATGTAAGTACATTATCAGGCTATTACACTGGAATACTATTGTTAAATCTGATTTTTTATTAATAATATTGATTGTATGATTTACTGTGAAAGAAACAGATATGGGGCATTGGATACGAATATGGAAATCGATCCGATAAAGTATCCTTTTTATGATCTTATATTCGTTCACACCGGACAAATCCGGGTTGAACTCTGTGAAGAGCAACTCTTAATTGATTCCTACCAGGTTTTGCTCATCTATCCTGATACACCTTTCAGGGTAGTTCCGGTTACAGAGCCCGCGATGATTTCTGTGAACCACTTCCACCTGGTAGATACTGAATACTTACCACAGGAAATAAGAACACTCGTCGGTAAAAAATCATCGTACAAAATCTACCGTCTGTGTACATCCGCAATATTGGAACGCGACATCAGACGTTTATCGTCTCTGGATCCGGATGGAGATCCATCTTCAAATACAAGCACACGTTCACTGTTAATAATGCTGATTCTTACACAATTGCACTTTGAAGGAAAAAGGCAATGCACCACATCCTCGATAAGCCCCGAGATTTCCAGATTGATCGACAGTCTGACAACTAATCTGGCCCAACCTGCAACCCTGGAAAATATGGCTGAGGATATCGGGATGTCAGTCAGCTATTTTCGAACACAATTTGCCAAACAACTGGGAACAAGCCCGGGAAAGTACCTCTTGAATCTGAGGATGAACGAAGCATCACGTCTGCTCCGTGAAACACTAACACCGATAAAGGAGATAGCACAGCTAATTGGCTACAGCAGCATCGTTCCGTTTTATCACAGTTTTAAAACCCGTTTTAAGATGACGCCGAAAGAGTATAGGGACAATCATCTTCCACTGGTTTAATTAAATGTATTTAAATGGCATGAGATGAAACTGACATATAATCGGACTTGAAATATTCCCAGGCATTATCCAGGTTCCTTAAGCCCTGTTCCGTTGGATCAGCATCAAACTCCCAGGACTTCCCTTCTATATGCATGATGTGACAGCGGGGAACCCTGTGGTACAGCTCCTCGCACAATCCGAGAATCGACTGAGGGCTCATGGCATGTGTGGAAAAGGCAATCTGCACCGCCGGTTTGATGGTGTAGTAATAAAACCCCAGCTCGTCACTCCCCGCCTCGAATTCCTCCGGCGGGAGGGCAGAACCGGTAACAGCACCATCCGGCAAAGCACTCCCGGATAATAACACACCCGGCAATGCCGCATCGGCAAAAATGACGCTTTTAAATCCGGAAATCAAATAGGCATCTTCAACATTCAGCTGATAGTTAATCTCTACGTGGAAACCCGAACGGCCTGAATATAAGCGCTCACATCTTTCAGCAAAAAGGACACCAAGACCGTCATCCTGACACCCGGGGTTACCGTAGCCGTAGATCAGCAGATCGCCTTGTTCTTCCAAGATTTACCTTACTTGCAAATCCGCTGTATCAGCTTTCCCTGAGAATCCAGCATCTCAAACTCCATGGGCATCTTGCCCAGGGCATGAGTCGCACAGCTCAGACAGGGGTCGTAGGCCCGGATTCCAACCTCAACGGCATTCATCATCGGCTCTGTGATTTCTTTCTGATTTTCCATGTAGGATTTTGCTATGATGTTCACCGCGGAATTCATGGGTACGTTGTTGTTCGTTGTCGAAACAATGAGGTTCGCCATGGTAATAAGATCACCATCATCCACCGCGTAATGATGAAAGAGTGTGCCCCGGGGTGCTTCAATCACTCCGACACCTTCTTTCTCATGAGTGCCGGTGGTAACAAGGTCGTCCCCCTGAAGATCGGGATCCTTGAGCAGTGTACGCATCATTTCAGCCGAATGAAGTGTCTCTATAAGCCGGGCCCAGTGGGTATGCAGGCACATATTGTTCGGTTTTCCCTTGGTGTAGGCTTTATAGATTTCAAATTCCTTCTGTGCCAGAGGCGTGGGTATGAAATCAACGGTATTCAACCGGGCAAGAGGTCCAACACGATACCAGCCTTTTTCCGTCCCGAGATCTTTAAGATAGGGGAATTTCATATAGCTCCAGGATTTAACTTCTTCCCGAATATATTTTAAATAGTCCTGATAATCCACATCATTGAGAATCTTACGGCCTTCGGAATCGACGGCCCTTAAGACGCCATGGTAGAGATCGAGGGCACCATCCTTGCGTACAAGGCTCAAATGACTCGACGGAAAAGCGGAAAAGTTGTCGATGAAATCCCTGTTCTTCTTCTGATAATCCTTGAAGAATTCCAGAGCCCCCTGAGACCATTCAACCATCTTGTCGGCATTCAGGGGATCGTCCCCTTCCAGCCAGGGTGCTATTTCCTCTTTGGTCAGATTCTTGTTGATCCCTCCGGGAATGGCGCCGGTGCCGTGAATTTTTTTCCCGGCGGTGATGCGAATAATCTCCTGTCCGAATTTCCTCATCATAACGCCCTGGACGGCCAGTTCCTTGTGTTCCATGGCCACACCGATTACGTTACGTATCTTCGGATCACCATCCACTCCAAAGAGCAGATCCGGGGATGCCAGATGGAAAAAATGCAGTGAGTGTGACTGAAAAACCTGACCGTAATGCATCAGGCGTCTCATTTTCTCACCGGTGGCTGTCAGTCCGTCTCCGGTACCAGCCCCGACAATAACATCAATTGCTTTGGCGGCGGCCAGATGGTGGCTCACAGGACAGATACCACAGAGCCGCTGAACAAGTACGGGGGCTTCCCAGTAGGGTCGGCCTTGAACGAAACGCTCAAAGCCTCTGAATTCGACGATATGCAGGCGGGTTTGTGTAATCTTTCCATCATCATCAATCTTGATGGTGACCTTCCCGTGACCTTCAACTCTGGTAACCGGCTCTATTGTAATTTTCTTAGCCATTAATTCCTCCCGATTCAGTCATACTTGAATACTTCATAGGGCAGTTGTATTTCCTTTCCTGTAAGCAGAGCCGTAAGGACTTCCCAGATCAGATCCGCATGAGGCGGGCATCCCGGAATAAAATAGTCGATATCCACAACTTCGTGGCAGGGATAAACCCTGTCCAGAATCATGGGGATTTCTTCATCGTTGGGAATAATTTTATCCGGATTACAGTCAATCACCGTAGGGCCGGTAAGATATGCTTCTTCCAGACATTCCTTCACGGGGATATTGTTCCTCAAGGCAGGCAGTCCGCCCATAATCGAACACTCCCCCAGGGAGATGAGGACCTTACAATGTTTTCGGAAATTCCTGAGTACTTCAACGTTCTCATGATTACAGCATCCGCCCTCTATCAACCCGACATCACACTCACGGGAGAACTCCTTGATGTCGGTAATCGGTGATTTATCAAACTCCACAAGTTCAATCAGATCGAGTATCCGTTCATCGATATCGAGAATGGACATGTGACATCCGAAACAACCGGCCAGGGAAGTCGTGGCTATGACCGCTTTTGTTTTTGTCATGAGCTTATCCCTACTTCAGAACCAATCTCCACTTTATCAAAGGGTCTTTCCCCTATTGGAACTTTAAATCCCTCTCGTTTTTTGAGGATGGCCCCTACCGGACAGATATCCATGGCCTTCTGTGCGAGTTCATCACTGATATCCGCGGCCAGTTCCGTATCGATGCTGATGGCCACTTGATAACCGCGATTATTAAAGGCGAAAAGACTTTTTCCGTTTTCATCCTTGATGGCCCGGATACAGCGTTTACATAAAATACAGCGATTCTGATCCTTCATAATTTTCGGATTCTTTGATTCCACCGGCCTGTCCGGGGAGAGATAGGGGAAACGCGGAGAACTGATACGGTACCTGTATGCCAGTGCCTGCAGTTCACAGAACCCGCTCTTCTCACAGGACGGGCAGAAATGATTACCCTCGGTGAACATCAATTCAACGATTCCACGCCTGAGTTCTTCGAGCTCCTCGGACATATTCTCGATTTCCTGGCCTTCAAAAACACGTGTAGTACAGGCGGTCATTAAATTACCGTTCACCCTGACTGTACACATCCTGCACGATCCCTTGGGTTTTATTCCCTCATAATTGCAGAGTGAGGGGATGTAGATACCATTGTCCCTGGCGGCGGCCAGGATATAAGTACCTCCCTCAGCCAAAAACTCCTTGCCGTCGATTTTAAAATTTACCAATGCTGCCATATTCTACCCCTTAGATCTCAAACATTTCCTGATAAACATCACGGTTGGCCGCTTCACAGTAGTCAAGCACCGCTTTTTTCAGATCGAAACCGGATACATACCCTGTCTCTTCTTCTGTTATCAGAGAATCATATTTCTCTCCGAAATTCTTGATGGTTGTCAGAATGGGGTTTGCCGCTGTCTGCCCCAATCCGCAGCGATTTGCCTTCATCATGGTTGCCCAGTCAAGCATGCTCTTGATATCTTTTTTCTTCCCATGTCCTGCGATGATATTTTCCAGTGAGAGTTTGTACATCCGGGTTAAAGCACGGCAGGGAACGCAGGAGCCGCAGGACTCATCAATGAAGAAATTCATAAAATTCAGAACAACGTCTTTTAACAGATCACGGGAATTGTTGAGGATAATCAACGATCCCCCGGTGGCCAGATCTTCGAAGCTCAGCACACGGTCGAATTCATCAGGACCGATGCATGAGCCCGAGGGCCCGCCGACCTGAACGGCTTGAATCTCATCAGGTTCGGTTCCAACCATGTCCAGGATGTCCCTGACACAGAACCCCCATTCAATCTCATAAATACCCGGGTACCGACAGTCTCCGGAAATTGACAGAAGCTTGGTTCCTGTGGATTTCTCGGTTCCAAGGCATCGATACCAATCAACACCTTTATTCAGTATTTTCACACAAGAGCAGAGGGTCTCAACGTTGTTCACCACTGTGGGGAGATTCAAATAACCGGATTCAACAGGGAAAGGCGGCCTGTCCCGGGGCTCACCCCGCTTCCCTTCGGCCGACTCAATCAGTGCAGATTCCTCACCGCAGACATAGGCTCCGGCCCCGAACTGAATCCGTATATCGAAATCGAATCCCGATTTACCGCCGATAT
>JAUUYD010000154.1 GCA_030590585.1 Spirochaeta sp. | reverse complement strand
CCGGGGAAATCTGGGAAACCAGGGGGTCTACCGGAGCGACAATGTCCATCCCGGTTTCGATGTAGTAATCGGCCATGGTGAGAAAGACATCGGTGCAATACTCAAGGAGTGCGGATACATATTCGGGATTGTCGTACATATCCATGAATATATTGGTGCTCCGCAGGTGGGAGGCCAGGGTGAAGGGACCGCAGATAAGACCGTACAAAGCTGTGTCCGGAGCGGCGCTGCGGAAACGATTCATCACATCCAGCACCATAGCGATGCGGCCATCTTTCTTTCCGGGCATTTTTGTTGGAACAACAGCTTCATCCGCCAGGGGGTGTGCCGAAACTGTGGGAGGTGAGTCCACAGCCCATTTGAGCTCGCATCCCAATACTTCCGCTTCAATCTGAAGGTCGAAAACTACAGGCATACCGTCGGGGGAATACTGTTTCTCGGCTTCAACCAGGCTTTTGTACAGTTTGTCACCATCCTGAAGCAGTTCGGTAGCGTTGTATCCGGTGAGCTGGCCGATTTGAACCCCGGTGTAGGGTACCCATGGTACCCGGGGCAGTTCCTCGTTTTTCATGGCTTTAATAATCAGTTCTTTTCCAGTCATATGGATTCTCCTTGTTAACTTTCATTGACCTTGAGCATATGCGTCAGGGAGTATCGATTCTTGCCTTTTTATGCGATTTCAGGGCTTTTTTTATCCAGTTTTCATTAAACTTCAGGCATATCGCATGTTCTATCAATGGATGACAAAAAAGTCCTAGACGATGGAAAAGTCCAAGTTTTATTATCAGTTTATGAAACTTAAAGTCATATCCTGCCGGGTGTTTGCACCGGAGCTGGATGTCATTTTGAAATCAGCGGCTGAAGGCCCGGATGAAATCAGTGTTGACTGGCTTCCTTTAAGAGCTCACGATCAACCCGATACCCTGAGGGATGAGATTCAAGTTTTGATTGATGCTGCAGATTCAGTAGATGGCGCAGAGAGATATGATGCAGTAATTCTGGCTTATGGACTTTGCGGTAATGCAACTTCCGGTCTGCGGGCAGGATCGGCCCCCCTTTACATCCCACGGGCTCACGACTGCAGTCAGATTCTACTGGGTGGACGTGCCGGCCATTCGGAATTCTTCGCGGAAAATCCCAGCCGTGGATGGACTTCCCGAGGGTATATAGCCGAAGAGGGCGACCCTTTTCGGGTAGGTGAAGCAAATACCGGTTGGGATATTGAGTCCCTTGTCAAACAGTACGGAGAAGAGAATGCCCGCTACGTCTGGGACACCCTCCAGGCATCGGACAGTAATGATGATCCGGTTCTGTACTTTCTCAATGTCCCCGAGACCGATACACCTGAGCTGCTTGAAGAAGCTGAAAGTAAAGCACGGGAGAGAGGAAAACGTCTGGAAGTTGTTCCTGCAACCCTGTCACTTCTGATTCGTTTATTAGGCGGCAGAGGCGGGGATGAGATTCTTTATGTTCCCCCGGGATCCACCATTCGGCCTAGCTGGGACAATACTGTAATTAAAAGTGAATTGGAGTAATTGATAATGAGTGAAAAACCTGAGGTGAGTAACCCGATTGCAATCAGCTTGATTAGCGGTGATGAAATTGTTTCATTGAATGCGGAGAAGGAGGAAAACCTCCTTGAAGTTCTCAGGCAGCGCCCGGATCTGGCTCCCCCGGCTCCCTGTGCCGGCCGGGGCCGATGCGGTAAATGCCGGGTTATCCTGGAGAATGCCGGTAAAGGCGGAGTCCCGGATTTTCATGAAGATGAGCGGGCAACTCTTACCGATAGCGATCTTGGAAACGGAATCAGGCTGGCCTGCCGTATAAAAGCATCAGATGGTATGAGAATCCGGCTTGAAGAAAACGGGGTATCCCGGATTGAAACCCGGGCTGAGGGTTCTGATGTAAAACTTGATCCCAGGCTGGTGAAAAAAGTTGTTATTCTTCCTCCTGGAAGTCTGGACGATCAGCGGTCTGCTGCCGCCCGGCTGGAGGAAGCTCTGGGAGTCCCCGGAGGATCACTTCCTTATCATCTTTCCCGGCTGATACCGTCTATCCCGGATGGAAAAACTCCAATTACTGCAGTCCTTGATGAAGGAGAGCCGGTGGCTCTTGATATCGGCAGGGATACCAGTGATGCCTTGTGGGCGGCGGCTGTTGATATTGGAACAACAACTGTAGCCATGTATCTGGTAAATCTGGCTGACGGTAAAGTAGCAGGGTCTAAAGCCGCATTGAACCGTCAGGGTCCATTCGGTGCGGATGTGATATCCAGACTTGAATATGCCCGGATCGGTGAGACGGAAACCACCGAACTGCAGGGGGCTATTGTTGGACAGCTGTCCCATTTATTGGCGGCTTTAACGGAAGAACACGATGTGGAGGCTGAAGAGCTTCACATGCTGGCGGTTGCCGGGAATACGGCAATGCTGCATTTGATGGCCGGGTGGGATTCAAAGGGTTTGGGAGAAGCACCTTTTCTTCCTGCAGTATTGGAATCCCGGCCGTTTTTCGCAGCAGAAATAGGATTTAAAGGTTTTAACCGTTTGAGAATCTGGCCGCTTCCCTCTCTTTCAGCCTATGTCGGCGCGGATATCACTAGCGGTATTGTGGCTTCGGGCATGCATAAGAGAGAAGGTACCGATCTTCTGCTGGACATTGGAACCAACGGGGAGATGGCCCTTGGCGGTTCTGGCGGATTGGTCTGCTGCTCCACAGCTGCGGGTCCGGCTTTCGAGGGAGCCCATCTTTCATCAGGAGTAGGCAGTATTCCAGGCGCGGTGGATCATATGGACTGGATAAACGGGAAAATGACTTTTTCCACTATTGACCGAATTCCCGCTACAGGATTCTGTGGTTCCGGGGTGGTGGATCTGGTGGCTTTTCTGGTGAAATCAGGTCTTATTGACGATACTGGAAGGATGGTTGAAAGCCTCTCTGAAGTGGAAGGTGATTTTGGCAGTTTAACAATTGAATCAGGAGAAACCGGCCCGGAGGTGGTGTGGCCTCAGGGGCCTGAGACTCATCGAAGATTGGCTTTTACCCAGAAAGATCTCCGGGAGGTACAATTGGCCAAGGCGGCTGTAGCTGCCGGTGTGGAAACCCTGCTGGGGCAGGCCGGACTGTCAGCCGAAGATGTGGGAACCCTCTGGCTTGCCGGAGGGTTTGGAAGTTATATCCGCCCTGAATCAGCAGCGGCAATAGGATTGATTCCGGCTGATTATGCCTCGAAAACCCGCTCCCTTGGAAATGCAGCGGCTCGAGGCGCCATACTCTGTCTGCTTTCCCGGGAGAAACATCTGGAAGTTCGGGAAATATCAAAAAGAGCAAAAACTATTGAATTATCCGGGCGGCCGGATTTCCAGAATGCATATATTGAAGGAATGATGTTTCCTGTCTGATAAAAATCGCTTAAAGTAAAGTGTATGGCAGGATCTATCAAAAAATTGGATTGGGACCGGGCTCGCCTGGCAGCCGATCAGTATTATCTGGCTACGGGTACGGCCTGTCATGTTATTGATGAATCCGGATCGTCACTGAACCCGGATCATCAAGGTTCATCACCGACTTGTACCCTGTGCCAAAGCTATCATGAAGTTTCGGGACGCTCGATTAACTGCCGGCAGGTACACCTTTACGGCGGTACCCAGTCCTTTCGTTTCGGGGGACGCTACACCTATACCTGCCCTCTTTCACTCATCCATTTCACCAGCCCTCTCATGGAAGAGGGGCAGATGAAGGGTGCTCTTGTTGCCGGCCCTGTCTTATTGATCAATCCGGATGAATTTCTGGATGATGAGATGCCCAGACACATGGAGATGACTCCTGAAAAACGCCTGAGGCTGAAAGATTCCTTGAAGGGTATCTTGAGTGTAAGTACCGAACGGGCCCGGGCCCTGGCAGACCAGCTTCTCTACACTGCCTCCTGGGTAACAGGCTGGGATGCCCGAACCCTGTCGGACAGTGAGTCACGGGCCAGTCAGATGGCCCGGATAGCAGAGAGAATACAGCAGCTTAAAAACGAGGAAGACGGCAGTGAAGGAGCCTCTTATCCCATCGACAAGGACCGTGCACTTCTTCGCTCCATCATCCATGGGGACAAAGCGGAGTCGGCGGCTTTACTCAATGAATTGCTGGGCAGTCTGTATTTCTCCACCGGTGCGGATTTGGGTACTATGAAAGTTCGAACACGGGAACTGGTGGTGCTGCTCTCCCGGGCGGCCCTGGAAGGCGGAGCAGATCCTGAATCTGTATTTGGTTTGAACCTGCGCTCTCATGATGATATCAATGATTTCAGCAGTGTGGATCAGCTCAGTCACTGGTTGGGCGGGATGATGCAGAAGTACGTCAGCTATGTTTTTGACGTTCAGGCTGTCAGGCACAGGGATGTCATACTCCGGGCCATGTCCTATATACGCCGTCATTTCACCGAGAAGGTAAGCCTGGAAGATGTCGCTACCGAAGTGGCCTTGAGCCCCACCTACTTCTCACGGCTCTTCAAGGAAGAAGCCGGTCAATCCTTTAAAATATATCTGAACGATTTAAGGATAGGGGAGGCCAGGAACCTGCTGGGGGAAACAACCCTGCCGCTTATTGAAATTGCTGCCCGGGTGGGATTTGAAGATCAGAGTTATTTTTCCCGGGTATTCAGGAACGTTGTCGGTATTTCTCCGGGACGTTTTCGGCGTACAGCCGACGGGCGTATCCCCGAGGCCGATCAGGAACTGCACGAATAGCGCATATTCAAGGACTGTAATTTTGGAAGAAGGAGCCTGGCCGGTGATAATCATCGAAGGACAAATCGGAGCCGGTAAAACAACCATGGGAGAAATCCTGGAACGCCGGTTCGACATCCCGCTTTACCGTGAACTTGGAAACCCGGACACCCTGAATCTCCTTGATCGATTCTATGCCGACAAGGGCCGCTGGGCTTTTACAATGCAGATTCACTTTCTCAATGAGCGCTTCCGGATGATTAAAGACATTAATTCCGCCGGTGGAGGTCTTCTGGACCGCTCTATCTTCGGTGATCGTATCTTTGCCGATCTGCTTCATGGTGACGGTGACATGTCCGATGAGGAGTTTCGTTCCTACTGCACCTTACTGGACAATATGCTGGAACATGCCGAACCACCGGCGCTGCTGATTTATCTGGACTGTTCCGTGGATGCCGCTGTTGAGCGGATTACCATCAGGAACAGGGGACTGGAATCCGGTATTCCCCGGGGCTACCTGGAGAAACTCAATGCCAAATATCTCCAGTGGTTCGATCACTACAGTTATTCACCCAAAGTGAAAGTGGATACTGAGGCTTATGATATCAATCGGCCCGCTACCATGGAGGGTATGCTCCGGGGGCTTGAGGAAAAGATTGAGGAGTACAAGAGCTCTCACGCCTTACAGAAAAAACTGTTCTAGAGACCTGCCCCGGGGTCGTCTATAATGTAATTTCGATGATTGATTTCTCCTCGGATTTTTTTCTGCTGACCTCCGATTCCCTTGACGCTTCAGGTGGCTGCGAACTCCGGTTCTGGGGTCTGAGCTCTAAAGGGGCCTTACTCATTCGTATTCCGAATCACAGGCCTGTTTTCTTTCTTCCCCGGGATGCTGTTCTTCCCGAGGGTGTAACTGCCGAACGCCGTGAACTGGAATTACTCTCCCTTGACGGTGTTCCTGTGGACGGCTTGTATTTTACCACTCTGTTTGCCTACAGGGACGGCCGTAACAGGCTCGGTGATGCCGGGATAAGAACCTGGGAATCCGATGTCCGGCCTGAAGACCGTTTTCTGATGGAGCGTTTTATTACCGGTTCAGCCCGAATCAACGGCAGTTTCATTCAGGATGGAAATCTCAGGGTTTGTGATAATCCCCGGATGCTGCCTTCGGATTGGCGTCCCGGGCTGACAATTCTCTCCCTTGATATTGAAACAGGACAGGACGGCAGTCTCTATGCACTTGCGATGGATATATCAGGGCCTGCCGGTGATTCCCGTCATGCTGTTGTACTTGATTCTGCGGCACCAACGGTCGGGAGAATGGCGGATACTCTACAATCGGCCTCCCTCCACTATCTGCCTTCTGAACTCGCTCTCCTCCGTTTTCTGATTAAAACCATTACCGAGACCGATCCCGACATCATCATCGGCTGGCATGTTATCGGTTTCGATCT
>JAUUYD010000327.1 GCA_030590585.1 Spirochaeta sp. | reverse complement strand
GGGCAAATCGGGACTTTTATCTGCTCGGGCAAACCACAGGAAACGAACTTTCTCAATATCTTCCCGTTTCAATCGTGTCAACTCAGGGATTTGTGGTAGAATTTGAAATAGGAAATCTGACCTCTCTTGGAGCCTTCTACAGTAGCCGCCCTTCTGATACGTTTTCCTGGGAGCTCAGGACAACCACATTCCTGCGGACCGCTATAGGGCCTGTTTCAACACTTTTAATCCCCGGTTTTACAACTGAGGGGTATTTCCTAGGGCAGGAAGGTCTGTTGAGTTTCTTCTGGCGTCCGAAATCCGATTTCGGATGGGATCTCAACATCGGCGTCATGTACCCCGGAGATCTGATTACCCTGGATTCTGAGATTGAGCCGTATTTCCCGGTTCTGTATCGTATAGGTTTTGACTGGTCCTGGAGCTTCTAGGGCTGAAAATGGAGGATGTTGTGAATGTAATGAAAAGAGCCATAATCATGTTTTTGTTGATCTCTGCCGCAATCGCGGTAGGATCTGCTGAGGTTACCGTAATCAGTTTTTCCGGAACTGTGGAAATCAAGGAACCCGGCGGAGTCTGGGCAGCGGTGTCGGCCGGACAGGTCGTTTCCACCCGATCCATGATATCCACCGGCTTCGGTTCCCGGGCAAAACTATCGGCCGGGGGAATGGAATTGAATCTCCAGCCCCTCACCCGGGTCAGCATTGATAGTCTCACCAGTGACGGTGAAATCACCCGAACCGCCGTGTCCCTTCAGTCCGGCCGAATCCGGGCCACCCGCCCGCCTGTTACCCGCAGAACCCGGACATCTATTGATTTCCGGGTGAGCACTCCGGTGGCCACCGCCGCCGTACGTGGAACCGATTTTTTTCTGAGTACGAACAAACTCATGACAAACGGAGGAATGGTTGCGTTCTCCCAGGGGCAGGCTGTGGTTCTCTCTCCCGGCGGGACATGGTCATGGGCCGTCGAGGGACTTCGGCCCATGAATCCCACCAATCTCATCGGTAATCGTTGGGGCGTCTCTCCCACCGCCGGAGATGTGCCCGGTGGTGACGGCAGCTCCAGTGGTCATTCCAGAACATCCAACAGCTGGGGTTATGCCCGGATTAGCCTGCAATAAGGAGGTTTGTAAAATGAAGCGATATGATTACATGAAAACATCCATCGCAGTTCTTGCCGCTGCCGCAGTTTTGCTGCTCCTCAGCGCCTGCTCGGGAGTCATCGGCGGGGATACCGTCGTCCGGATATCCGTACCGGGACTGACTGACAGTTCATCTGCACGGCATATCTCATCGAATGCTACCAACGGTTATGTTGTAGTACTTAAGAAGGACAAGGTTTATTCGCTGAACAACTTCGATGGAAAAGCCTTTAACTATCTGGTTAACGGGCAGGTCTACATCACTAATCTGCCAACAGGAGATTACATCTTCGGAGTCGCTTTAATGAGTGCCGATGATGATAATTATGGTTTGGCTATTAAGGAAGTAAAAATCGGGACAGGATTCAATGATGTTGTAATCGAAGTGGGACCTGGTATTTCTTCTTTCAACATTGGTGGAATCGGCGACATTGATAATCCGTTTGTACCGGATGGATTCACCGCGGAATTTGCCACAGATACCATGATTTTGGATTACAATAGAAGCGGAACAACGAATATTGATTTCAATATCACATTCGGTCCGTCAGAAACCGTACCCATTATCTCAGATGCTAATCAAATCGGTGGTGATGGTGACGGATTGGATCTTGGTGCCTCTCCATTTACTCTGCCTGCTGATGCGAGCGGAGTTGAATTTGTTATCAATAGTGGAGCATTTTCTTATACTCTTCTTTTAAAGTAATCAATTATAGTGATTCAGGCCGCCCTTCGTGGCGGCCTTTTTTCAGTTTTAACCCATTTTTCTTTCTTACATCATATTGAATCGGATCCAATCCAGGAGCCAAATCATGCCGGCCAGTGACTACCAACTCTTCAAACCCCGAAGGGGTGGCAAAAATCTCGGTATCTTAATGGCCGGTTTTTCTTTTTTTCCCATCTTTGGTACTGTCGCCGTTATAATAGGTTCGGTACCCGAGGGTTTGGCCATTATAGGATTCGGATTGCTGATATTCGTTTATGTAATACAGCGATACCTGGGTCTCGGCAGAAGATACGGGATAAGTGAGAACGGGATTTGGCTGAAAAACGGCCGGAAATCCCTATCACTGGCCAATACAGGCATCAACTCTGTTACGGTTCTCTATCAGGAAGCACTGGATGCGTTTATCGAGGAATATTCCAGGGAAATACTCAGTTCCAAAGGGGATATGGATATCTCCAGGCGGCACCGATCATCCAAAAAATATAAAATCTGGTTCGTTATGTCTCCGTTGTGATTAGCGAAGAGGAAACACGGCAAGGCGGCCCCATTAATATTACGAACTATACTGTACACATCGATGGACCGGCGGTTCTGATTCAAACCGGGAATGGTGAATCTTATCTGATAACGCCTGAGGATTCCGTCTTGTTTGCAGAGAGTCTTCGTATTACATAATCGCCTTCATACAAAGTAAAGAGCGAATGATCCTGATTCCCAAACGTAGCGAGAGAAATACTCTCGGGTATTTCCGAGCGAGTGCCGGGAAAGCATGGTTTCATACCCCGCGGCTCTGCCGCGGAACAAGGAGTCGCTTGAGCGACTCCGGGTCCAGGGCTCTGCCCTGGGGTATGATACCATTCATTGACGACCATAACCGATCACCTCCGAGCCTGCCGAAGGTGTATGTTGGAAATGCAGTAAGGATTGCTGTAACAGATTTTTTTTGCCGAGTTTAAGAAAAAATCGAACTCGATCATAATTATATTCAAATATCACGAAGACAAGTTTTCTGGTATAGTTCATAATTAACCTTGATATATATATATAATAATTGGAGATAGGTTCTTATGGGTATAGATAATTCAGAAGAGAGTGGAAATAGTTTTGCAGATCTTTTTGAACAAAGCTTTTCCGGAATTGAATCACTGGAACCCGGTCAATTAATAGAAACAACAATTGTCTCTATTTCCGGTGAAAATATTTTCCTGCAGTTGAGTGGTAAGAGTGAAGGTATACTTGATGCAGCAGAATTGACTGACAAAAGCGGTAAGCTCACGGTTGAAGAAGGGGACAGTATAAAAGTTTTTTTTCTTTCTTCGCAAAATGGGGAAATGCTTTTTACTACCAGGATTCGCGGAGATAAGGCTGGTAAGGCTGTATTGGAAAATGCTTATAAAAGCGGAATACCTGTTGAAGGGCTTGTTGAAAAAGAAATTAAAGGCGGGTTTGATATTAAAATCGGCGAATCCAGAGCATTCTGTCCGTATTCCCAGATGGGTCTGAAACGCATAGAAAATCCTGAGACTTATATTGGAAAGAACCTGACGTTTAAAATTACGGAGTACGGAGAAAATGGCCGCAATGTTCTTGTTTCAAACCGGATTATATTGGAAGAGCAACTCAAGGAACGGGTAGAGATTCTCAAAAAAACCCTGAAAGAGAAAATGGTAATCAAAGGAATCGTTAAATTGGTTCAGGACTTTGGTGCATTTATTGATCTGGACGGGGTACAGGCATTGCTTCCAATTTCAGAAATCAGCAGAAGCCGTGTGGATGATATTCATAAAGTTCTATCTGTTGGGCAGGAAGTTGAAGCTTCCATTATAAAACTCGACTGGAAAAAAGAGCGTATAACCTTGAGTATGAAGGCGCTTCTTTCCGACCCCTGGGATAACGTTAATAAGAAGTATGAAGTCGGTTCAAAGTACTCAGGATCTGTTGTCCGGATTACTGATTTCGGTGCATTTATCGCACTGGAACCGGGATTGGACGGACTCATTCATATCTCAGATATGAGAACTGATTCCAGAGATAACAGCCCGAATGATGTTTTTAAAAAGGGACAAACGGTTACTGTTCAAATAAATAAAATAGACAGAGAGAAGAAAAGAATTTCATTGAAACAGGTATCCTCAATTCAGGAAGATGAAGATAATAAAAAATATCTGGAACCTGATTCAGAATCGTACAATCCT